>DATNGY010000485.1:0-9548 GCA_035605735.1 Solirubrobacteraceae bacterium | reverse complement strand
ACGACGCTCGACACGCTGCGCACGCTCGAGGGCCGCCGCGCCCACCTCGCCCACCTGCAGTTCCACGCCTACGGCGGACGACCGGGCGGGCGGCCGCGCTCGCGCGCGCCGGAGCTCGCCGAGCACATCAACGCGCACCCGGAGCTGAGCGCCGACGTCGGGCAGGTGATGTTCGGCCCGGCGATGACGATGACCGCCGACGCACCGGTCTCCGCGGTCCTGCGCGAGGTCACCCACGGCCGCTGGGTCAACGCCGACACCGAGGCCGAGACGGGCTGCGGGATCGTCCCGTTCACCTACCGCGAGCGCAACTACGTGCACGCGCTGCAGTGGGGCATCGGCCTGGAGCTGTTCCTCCTCAGCGCCGATCCGTGGCGGCTCGTGCTGTCGACCGACCACCCCAACGGCGGCTCCTTCCTCAGCTATCCGCGCCTGATCCGCCTGCTCATGGACCGCGACTTCCGCAACGAGCAGATCGGCCTGGTGAACAAGCGGGCGATGCGGCGCACCGTCCTGCTGGACGACCTCGATCGCGAGTACACGCTCGAGGAGATCGCGATCATCACGCGCGCGGGACCGGCGCGGCTGCTCGGCCTGCGCGACAAGGGGCACCTGGGCGTCGGCGCCGACGCCGACATCACGATCTACGACGACCGCGACGACCGGGAGGCGATGTTCGCGGCGCCGCGCCACGTCATCAAGGACGGTCGGTCGATCGTCGAGGACGGCGAGCTGCGCGAGGCCGGCCCGGGCCGCCTGCTGCGGGTCGGGGCCGAGTACGACCCGAGCATCGAGGGCACGCTCGAGACGCTCTTCGAGGATCGCTACAGCGTGCAGTTCGCGAGCTATCCGGTCCGCGAGGCGTGGCTGCTCGAGCCCGCCCGCACGATCGCTGCGCAAGCGCGATGAAGCTGCACGGCGCCGAGATCGTCGACACCTTCGCCGAGGCCTTCCCCATGTGGGGCGCTCGCGTCGTGATCACGGCGGCGACGCCCGGGTGGGCGCTCGAGGCCGGGCGCTCGATGACCGGCTTCGCCACCTCGGTGATCGGCTGCAAGTGCGAGGCGAGCATCGAGCGCGAGCTCGACCCCGACGAGACGCCCGACGGGCGGCCGGGAGTCAGCGCGCTGCTTTTCGCGATGGACCGCGACGGGCTGGCCAAGCGGCTCGTCGAGCGCGTCGGCCAGTGCGTGCTGACGTCCCCGACGAGCGCGTGCTTCAACGGGCTCGATGCGGAGGACGCGGTCGATGTCGGCGGGCAGCTGCGCTTCTTCGGCGACGGCTACCAGGCCAGCAAGGTGCTCGACGGGCGGCGCTACTGGCGGGTGCCGGTGATGGAGGGGGAGTTCCTCGTCGAGGAGCGCTTCGGAGCCGTCGAGGGCGTGGCCGGCGGCAACATCATCATCCTGGCGCGCGACGCCGAGCCGGCGCTGCGCGCGGCCGAGGCGGCGGCCGCCGCCATACGCTCGGTCGAGGGGGCGATCATGCCGTTCCCGGGCGGGATCGCGCGCAGCGGCAGCAAGATCGGTTCGCGCTACAGCTCCCTGCCGGCCTCGACGAACGACGCGCTGTGCCCGACGCTGCGCGGCCAGGTCGAGCACACCGAGGTTCCGCCCGGCGTCGGCTGCGTGTTCGAGATCGTCATCGACGGGTTGGCGCTCCAGCCGGTGAGCGAGGCGATGGCTCGCGGCCTCGCGGCCGCCGCCGAGGCTGGGGCCACTCACCTGACGGCGGGCAACTACGGCGGCAACCTCGGGCCGTTTCACATCCACCTGCGCGACCTTCTGCCATGACGCTGACGCTGACGTTGCGCGAGCAGCCGGTCGTGCCGGTCGAGGCCGAGGCGCTTTGCCCCGACCGCGTTGCCGGCGCCCGCCGCGAGGAGATCGAGGCGCTGCCCGTCTGGCACGGCAAGGAGCGCGCGCGCGTCGGCGACTTCTTCGCGGTCTCCGGCGCGGGCGACGACGACGTGCGCCTGGAGGGCGACCTGCGCCGGGTGAAGCACGTCGGCGCGGGCATGACCGCGGGGCGACTGACGATCGCCGGCGACGTGGGGATGCACGCCGGCGCCGGCATGAGCGGCGGCGAGCTCCACGTCGAAGGCGACGCCGGCGACTGGGCCGGCGCGGGGATGCGCGGCGGCCGGCTCTTCGTGCGGGGCTCCGTCGGGCGCCAGCTCGGCGGCGTCTACGCGGGCGAGCGGGCCGGGATGCGCGGCGGAGAGATCGTCGTCCACGGCGACGCGGGCGCCCAGGCGGGCGCCGGGCTGCGCCGCGGCCTGATCGCGGTCGCCGGGCGCGTCGGCGACGCGGCCGGCCTGCGCATGCTCGCCGGCACGATCGTCGCGCTCGGCGGGCTCGGCGCACGAGCGGGCGCGGGCATGCGGCGCGGCACGATCGTCACGATGGCGCCGGCGGCGCTGCTTGCGACCTTCGTGTTCTCCTGCGCCTACCGGCCGCCGTTCCTCGGCCTGTACCTGCGCCGCCTGCGCGCCCTCGGCCTCGCGGTCACCGACGAGCAGCTCGAGGGGCGATACGCGCGCTGGTGCGGCGACGGCCTCGAGTTGCGGCGCGGCGAGGTCCTGATCCTGGAAGATGGGCGAAGCCCATCCGCTCTCGAGCGGCCCGGGCACCAACGGCCGGAGGCCGTTGGTGCCAACGATCGTCACCATCAGATCGCGGGGCCGGATGCCCCCGGAGGTAACCCTTCATGACGCTCTCGCTCAACGGCCGCGCGCTGGAGCTCGCCGACCGGCTGGCCGCCGACGCCGACGCGGCGCGCGTGGCGGTCAGCACGCGGCCGAACGGCACGCGCGTCATCGACTGCGGCGCGCAGGCCGCGGGCGGCTTCGAGGCGGGGCGGCGCTTCGCGGAGATCTGCATGGCGGGGCTGGGGACGATCGCCTACGCGCCCGTGGTCATCGAGGGTCGATGGCTGCCCGCGCTCACCGTCACGACCGATCGCCCCGCGGTCGCGTGCCTGGGCGCCCAGTACGCGGGCTGGCGGCTCGACCGCGACGGCTACTTCGCCATGGGCAGCGGGCCGGGACGCGCGCTGATCCGGGCCGAGGAGCTCTACGACGACCTCGACTGGGATGAGCGCGCGAGCGAAGCGGTGCTGTGCCTGGAGACGCGCGAGCCGCCGCCGCCCGGGGTCGCGGACTTCGTGGCCGAGCGCGCGGGCGTGCCGGCCTCGGCGCTCACGCTGCTGATGGCGCCGACCGCGAGCGTGGCCGGCGGCGTCCAGATCGCCGCGCGGGTCGTCGAGACCGCGCTGCACAAGCTTCACGAGCTCGACTTCGATGTGCGCCGCGTCGTCGCCGGGTTCGGCAGCTGCCCGCTGCCGCCGGTGGCGGGCGACGACATGGAGGCGATCGGGCGCACCAACGACGCCGTGCTCTACGGCGGCCAGGTCCACCTCACGGTCGAGGCGGACGACGACGATGCGCTGCGCGCGCTGGTCGAGCGGCTTCCCGCCTCGGCGTCGTCGGACTACGGCGAGCCGTTCGGCAACGTCCTCAAGGACGCGAACTTCGACTTCTACGCGATCGACCCGCTGTTGTTCAGCCCGGCGCAGATCCGGCTGACGAGCGTCGCGAGCGGCCGCAGCTTCGAGGCGGGCGCGGTCAACCTCGAGGTGCTGGAGCGCTCGTTCTGGGGCTGACCGTCGCGATCCTCGGGTCGAGCGGGGGCTGGCACGCGCAGCGGCTGACCGAAGCCCTGGCAGCGCGGGGCCATCAGTCGATCCTCGTGCCCGTGACCCGCATGCTCGGGCGCATCGACGGCGATGTCGCCGTCCGCAGTCGCGACGTGGCGCTCGAAGATTGCGACGCCGTCATCGTCCGCGGGATCCCGCGCGGCTCGCTCGAGCAGGTGATCTTCCGCGTCGATGCGCTGCACGCGCTCGTGGAGCGCGGCGTCACGTGCGTCAACGGTCCGCGGGCGATCGAGCGCACGGTCGACAAGTTCCTCGCCTCGGCCCTGCTGGCGCGCGCCGGCGTGCCCACCCCCCGGACGATCGCCTGCGAGCGCGTCGAGGACGCGCTCGGGGCGTTCGAGGAGCTCGGCGGCGACGTGATCGTCAAGCCGCTCTTCGGGTCGATGGGCGCGGGGATGACGCGCGTGGACGACGCGGACGTCGCCTACCGCGTCTTCCACGCGCTCGACCTCGAGCGGGCCGTCTACTACCTGCAGGAGGCGCTGGCGCACGACGGCCGCGACGTCCGTGCGCTGGTCGTGGACGGGCGGGTCCTAGCGGCGATCGAGCGGTTCGGCGCGGGATGGCGGGCGAACCTCGCGCGCGGCGCGCGGGCGCGGGCCGCGGCGCTGAGCGCCGAGCAGGAGCGCCTCTGCCTGGAGGCTGCGGAGGCGTTGGGCGTCGACTACGGGGGCGTCGACCTGCTGCGCGCCGCCGACGGGCGCGACTACGTGCTGGAGCTCAACGGCATCCCCGGCTGGCGCGGGCTCCAGGAGGCGACGGGCGCCGACGTGGCCGCCGCGCTCGCCGCGCACGTGGAGGCTCTGGTCAGCGAAGCTCGGCCAGCTCGCGCGGGCCGATGACGCCGCTGTGCAGCGCCGTCGCGACGAGCGCCCCGGCGGCGCCGGCGGCGTCGAGCGCGCGCAGGTCCTCGACGTCGCGCACGCCGCCGCCGGCGAGCAGCTCGAGGTCGGGGAAGGCGGCGTGGAGCTCGCCGATCAGCGCCACGTCCGGCCCGGCGCCGCTGCCGACGCGCGCGAGATCGAGCACGATCGCCTCGCGCAGGCCGGCGCGGTGCAGGCGCGCCACGGCGTCGAGCGCCGGCAGGCCCGCGAGGCGCGGGTCGGGCGACAGCGCGCGGCCGTCGCGCAGGTCGACGCTCAGGACCACCGCGCCGTCGGGCAGCTCGCCGAGAAGGCGGTCGAGCGCGTCGGGACCGCTCAGCGTCTCGGTCCCGACGACGACGCGGTGCACGCCGAGCTCCAGCAGCGCTCGCGCCCGCTCCGGCTCGGCGGCGCCCGCGTCGACCATGACGCGCGCCTCGACCGCGAGCGTGCGCAGCACGGTGGCTTGGCCGCCGTCGCCCCCGCCGATCGCGTCCAGGTCGGCGACGTACAGCTCGCCGAGCCCCAGCTGCGACCGGAAGGCGCGCGCGAGGGCGAGCGGATCGCCGGAGCCGCCGGCGATGGCGCTGCGGACCGGGCGATAGCGTTCGCGCTCGCCGCGCACGGCGTGGACCGCCGTGCCGTCTTTGAGATCGATGACTCCGACGACGCGCATGCCCGCTACCGCGGTGGCCACGCTAGCAATCGACATCGGCGGCGCGAACACGAAGGCCGCGTGGCTAGACGGGGGATCGCTGCGCACGGTCTCGCGCCCGTTCGAGGTGTGGCACGACCGCGACGCGCTCCCGGCGGTACTGCGCGAGGTCGCCGCCGAGGTGGCGGGCGGCCCGGCGGAGGCCGTCGCGATCACCATGACCGCTGAGCTCTCCGACGCGTTCAGGACCAAGCGCGACGGAGTGGCGTTCGTGCTCGACGCGGCCCAGGCCGCGCTCGGCGACCGGCCGCTGAGCGTGCTGACGACCGCCGGCGAGCTCGTGCCCGTGGAGGTCGCACGGGCCCGCCCGTGGGACGTCGCCGCCGCCAACTGGGTGGCGACGGCGCTCGCGGTGGCCGAGGCGCACCCCGACACGCTGCTCATCGACGTCGGCAGCACGACGGCCGACGTCGTCCCGATCGCAGCGGGCCGCGTCGCCGCGACCGGACACGACGACTTGGAGCGGCTGCTGGCCGGCGAGCTGGTCTACACGGGCGTCCTGCGCACCAACCTCGCAGCGATCGCGCCGCGCGTGCCGATCCGCGGCGGCTGGTGCCCGGTGGCGTCGGAGTACTTCGCGATCAGCGCCGACGTCCATCTCGTCCTGGGCCACCTGACGCCGGAGGCATACGACTGCCCCACGCCCGACGGCCGCCCGCCGACGGCGCCGTTCGCGCGGGAGCGCATCGCCCGGCTCGTGTGCTCCGACGCCGAGCAGCTCGACGGCGACGAGGTCGACGCGGTCGCGGCCTTCCTGCACGGCGAGCAGCTGCGCCGCCTCGAGGAGGCGGCGCGCCGGGTGGCGCGGCCGCTGGCGCCGGATGCCCCGGTCGTCGCCGTCGGCTCGGGCGCGTTCCTGGGACGCGAGGTCGCGGCGCGCCTGGGGAGAACGATCGCCGAGGCGCCCGCGCCGTGGGGCGCGACGGGCGGCGAGGTCGCGCCCGCGGCGGCGCTGGCCGCGCTCCTGGCGGCCCGCCTGCGCGCGGCGTGCTGACCGTGGTCAAGGTCGGCGGCGGGCTTGGCCGCGCGGCCGGCGACGACGCGCTGCGCGCGGTGTGCGCCACGCTCGGCGAGCTCGCCGCGCGCCACCCGCTGCTCGTCGTTCCGGGCGGCGCATGGTTCACCGACGCCGTGCGCGACGCCGACCGCCGCTTCGACCTGCCCGCGGCGACCTCCCACCACATGGCGGTCCTTGGGATGGAGCAGTTCGGCCTGCTGCTGAGCGAGCTGATTCCGGGCCGAACCACCGTGTGGTCGCCCGCACACCTGCCGCTCGACGCGCTGCCGGCATCGTGGCAGGTGACCTCCGATTCGATCGCCGCGTGGGTCGCCCGCGAGGTCGGCGCAGGCCGGCTGGTGCTCGTGAAGGAGGTCGACGGCCTCTTCGCGGACTGGCCGCCGCGAGGCGAGGCGATCGCCGAGCTGACCGGCGCCGACCTGGCGGCGCTGCGGCCCGGCGGCGTCGACGTACACCTGCCCGCGGTACTCGAGGACGTGGCCTTCGAGACGTGGGTGATCAGCGGGCGCGACCCGCAACGCCTCGTGGAGCTGCTCCAACGCGGCACGACCGCAGGCACCCGGATCGCCGCGGGGCGCTTGCTACCTTGCCACCATGGATGAGCAGGAGCGCCGGAACACCAGGGGTGCCACGCTGGCCGACCCCACGCTCCGGAATTACAAGATCGTCGGCGGGTTGGAGACCTTCGCGAACCGCAGCTTCTGGCCCAGCTTCTTCTCCCGGGTCGCGGCCCGCAAGCAGTGGGATGCGGCGGCCATCGACTTGACCGTCGACGCCCGCGCGTGGCCGGAGCTTCCGGACGAACGTCGCCACCGCCTCACGACGCTCCTCGCCGGCTTTCGCGTGGCCGAGGACGCGGTCGCCGAGGAGATCACGCCGTTCGTCAACGCGGTCAGGACAGAGACCCTGGCCTCCCAGGAGAGCTTGGTTGCCTGGACCTTCTCCTTGCAGCGCCGCGACGAAGAGCGCCACGCGCGGCTCTTCGACCGCATCGCCGCCGAGGTGCTCCGGCTGCCCGGCGAAACGCCCGGCGAGCGGCGCGCGGCGGCCCGGGAGTACGCCCCGCCGGGGATTCTCGAGCTCTTCGAGGAGCAGCTGCCCAGGATGGCCGTGGAGCTCGCGACGGGTGAATCGCGGCTGCTCGACGGCGTCAGCCTCTACCACATGCTGCTCGAGGGCGTCGTCTTCAACGCCGGGACGCAGGCGCTGCTCGACGACCTGGCCGACGGCGCGATGCCTGGCGTACGTCAGGGTGTGGAGCGCATCGAGCGCGACGAGCGCTGGCACGTCGGCTTCGGCCTGCGCTGCCTGATCGAGACCCAGCCCTCTCAAGAGCACATCGACGACCTGGTCGCGCGCGCCGGGGCGGCCGCCGCGGCCTGGGGCGACGCCGTCCCTCCCGCCACACGTGAGCGCAGCGCACGCACGTGCGCCCACCGGCTGCACGTCTCCGGGTTCAGAGAGACGCGCGCGGCGTAGCTGCGCACGCAGCCCGCAGGGCACGGACGCGCGCCGCTTCGAGCGGCCCGGAGCGCTTGTGATCGCAGCACGCGGCCGAGCGGACCCCGCAGATGTCCGCGCCGGTCGCGCGAACGACCGGCAGGTCCTCCGCGCGCAGCGCGCCGGCCAGCGCCACCTGCAGGCCGGCGGCGTGGGCGTCGGCCACCAGCGCGGCGAGCGCCGCGGGCGCGAGCCAGTCCAGGAGCGCGCGGCCGTCCTTGACCGCGGTATCGAGCAGGCAGATCCCGGCTCCCGCCGCGCGCGCCACGGGCGGCAGGAGCTCCGGCGCCAGCGGCGCGGGCGCCACGCGCCGCGCATCCGCGTAGGCCGCGGCCACCACCGCCGTGCCCGGCACGGCGGCGACACCGGCGCGCACCGCGCGCAACAGATCGACCGCCTCGGCCTCGGTCGAGACGCCCCACAGCCCGACCTTCACGAACGTCGCGCCGCAGCGCGCCGCGCCCAGGGCGGCGAGCGCCGCGGTGCCGGGCAGGTTGGGCATGTCGCCGATCGCCGCGCTGACCGGCAGCGCGGCGGGGACGACCGCGCGGACGTCCTCGATCACGGCCGGTGACGGGGCTCCGAGCGAGCCCTCGGCCGGGTTCTTGACGTCCACGATGTCGGCGCCCGCCGCCGCGGCCTCACGCGCCTCGCCGACGTCGACCACGCTCACGAGCAGCTTCATGAGCGCTCCACGCGGGCGCCGCGGTTGTCGAAGGTCACTAGCTCCACGCTCCCACCACCGTCGACGACATCCTCCATGCGGCGCGCGAGCTCGCTCCCGGCCGCCTCGCCGCCGACGACGCCGTAGACCGCCGGTCCCCACGAGCTCTGGCCGGCGCCTGCCGCCCCGCCGCGCAGAAGCGCCTCGACGAGCGCGCTCGCGCGCGGATGGAAGCGACCACCCTGGACCGCCGCGAACGCGTCGCCGACGAGCCGCTGGACGCGGGTCAGCGCCGCGCCGAACTCCTCGAGATCGCGCTCGACGAGCGCCGGCAGCAGCGACGTGAGCACGAGCTCCGCGATCGCCGCCGACCGCTCGGCGGACGGTACGAGGCGCCGGAACGCCTCCTCCTCGGCGACCCCCGACAACCCGGGCTCGGGACGCGGGACGACCAGCACGGCGCGCCACTCCTCGGGCACCGGGTACCGCGCCAGCAGCGGCGCCGGCCCCGCGACGTCGCGCCGCACGCCTCCCTCGACCACCAGGCCACCGAGGGCGAACGTCCACATGCCCACCGCGGAGCGCGCCGCGCGGCCGACGGCCCGGGCCAGCTCCGGCGCCTCGACGGTCCGACCGTGCAGCGCTGCCAGCGCCCGCGCCACCGCAAGCGCCAGCTTCGTCCCCGACCCGAGCCCGACGTGCGCCGGGATCGCCTCCACCACGCGCAGATGCGCGCCGCCGGCGAGTCCGAGCGCCTCGTGGCAGCGCTGGGCGAACATCAGCGCACGCTCGGCGTCGGCGCCTTCGGCGGACAGCTCGTCGGCCGGCTGCGCCTCGAGCACGACCGCGGGGCGGCTGACGGATGCGCCGAGCCCGCCGAAGCGCCGCGCGCCCTCGCCGGCGACCGCGAGCATGCCCATGTGCAGGCGCGCCGGCGCCTCGACGCGGACCACGGTCAAGGGTCGCCGACCACCGTTTGCACCTGGCGCGCGACGTACTCCATCGCCTCGCGCTCGCGCGGCCCCGCCGTCTTGTCGACCAGCACCTGGAGCCGACGCAGCTCGGCACGGA
>DATNGY010000484.1:0-2885 GCA_035605735.1 Solirubrobacteraceae bacterium | reverse complement strand
AGCTGAGCTACGTCGGCGGTGGGGCGCCCGAGATCGGCTCGGACGAGTTGACCCCGGGCGCGGCTCGATGGTAGCGAGCGGCCGGCGTCCGGTTCGCCACCTACCGTGTCGCCGGGTGGACCGGGAGCTCAAGGCCCTGGCCGAGGTCGGGCTCGCGCTGACGGCGGCGGAGGCCGCGCTCGGCGAGGGCGCCGCTCAGGCGGCCGAGGTGCGCCTCGACGAAGCCGACGCGGGCCTTGAGGCTCTGCGTGCCGTGTGGCCGCGGCTCGGGCCGGCTGAGCGCCGGGTCGTCGGCGCCGCCGCGACGCCGCTGCGTGCCCGATCAGACGCCGTGCGACGCCGGCTGCCGCGGCGGCGGGCGCTCGACGAGGTCGTCGCCGAGCCCGACCCCGAGCAGGAGCGCGACCCGGCCGCGGCGGCGTAGCGTTCGCTCAGGCGCTGCCCACCGGCGTGGTGCACAAACATAAGCGTCCGGCGCTTGACGTCGTAGTTGACGACCTTGGCCGCGGAGAGCATGTCCTGGAGGTTGTCGGCGTCGGCGGCGTCGACGGTCAGGACCTCCTCCCACGCGCCCTCGTCGAGCACGACCTCCAGAGTCCAGCCGCCGGGGCGCGCCGGCCTCCCCCGCCACACACGTGAACTGGTAGTGCGTGAGCTGGCGGACCTGGATCGAGTCGTCGGTGATGGGCTGCTGGAGATCGGGCGTGGTTCGGCGGTTCCCGCCGCGCGACGTCTCGCCCCGCGCGACGCACGTGCGGCGTCATCGGCCTGATTTCCCGAGTGGCGCCGGACGCCCAACCTCAGCCCACGCTGGCGGCCGGCGTCGGCGCTGCAGCCGCCTCGCGCCGCGCGTGCGCCCGCTGGGTCAGCGCGAGCACGACGGCCGGGACGATCGCGAGCGCGGTGATCGCCATCGCCCACCAGTACGTGTGCGCGAACGCCGCCGCGACGCCGGCCGGCGAGCCCGCGCCCGCGACGACCTGGCCGCCGAGCTGGCGCTGCAGGACAACGGCGAGGACCGCCGTCCCGAGCGAGCCGCCGATCCGCTGGACGACGTTGAGCATCGGCGTCGCCCGCGGCA
Source organism: Solirubrobacteraceae bacterium (assembly GCA_035605735.1). Classification (GTDB taxonomy): domain Bacteria; phylum Actinomycetota; class Thermoleophilia; order Solirubrobacterales; family Solirubrobacteraceae; genus JAOPZW01. The sequence goes on along the minus strand of DATNGY010000484.1, from coordinate 1,804 downwards.
CCTGCGTGCGCTCGAGCGTCGAGTAGGCCGCGGCCATGGCCGGCATCATCGTGAAGCCGAGGCCGACGCCGCGCAGCACGAGCGACGCCTCGAGCACCGCGTAGGACGTGTTGGCGCCGACCTGCGTGAAGGCGACGGTCCCGCCCATGAGCATGAGCAGGCCGGCGACGACGACGGGTCCGCCGCCGATGCGGTCCGTCAAGCGGCCGGCGCGGTTCATGCCGAGCGCCGCCCCGAGTCCCTGCGGTGCCATGAGCAGGCCGGCCTCGAGGGGCGACTGGCCGCGCGCTATCTGGAAGTAGAGCGGCAGGAGCAGCAGCGCGCCGAAGAGCGCGGCGCCGACGAGAAAGATCGTCGCGCCCGCGGCGGCGAAGCCGTGCTCGCGGAAGAGCCGGACGTCGACGAGCGGCGCCGGCGCGCGCCAGGCGTGCAAGACGAAGCCCGCGACCAGCGCGAGGCCGCCGACGACCGGGCCGAGCCCCGACGCCGAGAGCGACCCGTGCGTCGAGATCTCGCTCAGCCCGAAGACGACGAGGGCGACGCCGGGGGAGAGCAGCAGCAATCCGCGCCAGTCCAGCCGCGCCGGGCCGGTCCCGAGCCCCTGGGCGCGCGCGCTCGGGAGCAGCCGCGCGGCGAGCGCGAGGCCGACGAGGCCGATCGGCAGGTTGACGAGGAAGATCCAGCGCCACGACAGGTGGGTCACGATCAGCCCGCCGATCACCGGGCCGAGCACCGGCCCGAGGAGCATCGGCACGCCGACGACGCTCATGACCCGTCCGACCCGCCGCGGCCCCGCTGCCTGGGCGAGCGTGATCATCCCGATCGGCATGATCATGCCGCCGGCGAGCCCCTGCAGGACCCGGAACGCGATGAGCGACTCCGCGCTCCAGGCCAGGCCGCAGAGCGCGCTCGTCGCGACGAAGCCGGATACGACGGTCATCCACACGCGCCGCGGGCCGAAGCGCTCGGCCGCCCAGCCGGTGACCGGGATCACGGTCGCCAGCGCGAGCAGGTAACCGGTCGCCACCCACTGGATGGTCGAGAGCGGCGCGTCGAGGTCGCGCGAGAGCGACTCGAGCGCGACGTTGACGATCGTCGTGTCGAGGATCGACATGATCGCGCCGACGATCACGACGATCGCAACCGCGCGGACCTCGGGCTCGAGGCGGCCGTCCTCGTTCATCTCAGCTCCTCCACGGCGGTGGCCAGGCTCGAGAGCAGGCGCGCCGCCTCGCGGCGCTCACCCGGGCTCAGCGCCTCGAAGAGCTCGCGTCGCCGGCGGGCGATGCGCTCGCGCTTGCGCTCCACCCGCGCGCGACCGGCCGCCGTGAGGTGGACGTGCACGCAGCGGCGGTCGGCGGCCTCCCGCCGCCGCGCGACGACGCCGGCCTCCTCGAGGCCGGCGAGCATCCGCGTCGCGGTCGGGGCGGTCACGCCGGCGGCCGCCGCGAGCTGGCCGAGGGCGAGCGTCCCGGGCGCGTCGGCGAGCGGCTCGAGGAGGTGCAGCTGCGAGAGCGTCAGCTCAGCGTCCGCGCCGAGGCGACCGCGCGCGCTGCGCACGGCGCGCAGGAAGTCGTCGAGGGCCGCGGAGAACGCGGCGGCGTCGGTTCCGGTGGTCGCCGCCACCCGCCAACATTTAGCACGCTAAGCGCCTGGCGATCGCTCGCGCTAGAGCCTGGCGCGTATGGTCGCGCTACCGCGATGGCAGCGAAGGCGACGGGCGAAGTCGATCCGGCATACGTAGTGCCGCGTGCGATAGGCGACGACGCATCCGCGGCCGGGAAGGCTGAGCCTGCCGAAGCAC
>DATNGY010000483.1:0-14522 GCA_035605735.1 Solirubrobacteraceae bacterium | reverse complement strand
AGCTCGCCGGCGAGCGCCACGCGCCCGTCCGAGCACCGACAATGAAGCTCTGCAACGGACTCGGCCCAGAGCCCGCTCTGGGGTAGCGCTTGGGTATCCGACACGCCCCCTGCCTCTCGCATCGAGATTTCGACGAACAAGAAGTCAGGCGACGGTGCCCGGGCCACCTTGCAAGCCCCAGACCTCGGCGCGGATGCCCTCTATCCGCCATGCTACCCCGGGGCGTCCCGGTTATTCAACATCTTCGGGTCTTCTGCCCCGATTGTCTCAGTTCGCGGCGTACGCGCGCCGTGAGCGGGAACCGACCCGGCGCGACGCCCAGCCGCCCCGAAGGAGCGCGCGGGAGGCTCGAATCCGCGAGGATCCGATTCGTGGATCGCCCGAGCTGGGTTCCCGAGGACCTCTATCCCTTCGAGAGCCGGTACGTCGACGTCCCCGGCGCGCGCGTGCACCTCGTCGACGAGGGCGACGGACCTCCCCTGCTGCTGCTGCACGGCAACCCGACCTGGTCGTTTCTCTACCGCGGGATCATCAAGGGCCTGCGCGACCGCTTCCGCTGCCTCGCGGTCGACTTCCCGGGCTTCGGGCTCTCCAAGCCGCCGCCCGGCTACGGGTTCACGCCGGCCGAGCACGCCCGCGTGCTCGAGCAGCTCGTGCTGGCGCTCGAGCTCAGCGGCATCACGATGATGGGCCAGGACTGGGGCGGACCGATCGGGTTCGCCGTCGCCGGCCGCCATGCCGACCGCTTCTCCGCCTTCGTCATCGGCAACACCTGGGCGTGGCCGAAGGAGGACCTCCCCACGCAGCTGTTCTCGCGGCTGCTCGGCGGGCCCGTCGGCCGCCGGCTCATCGTCAACCGCAACCTCTTCGTCGAGCGAGCCCTCCCCGGCGGCGTGCGCCGACGGAAGCTGTCCGACGCGGTGATGAACGCGTACCGCGGTCCCTTCCCGACGCCGGCCTCACGCCGGCCGACGGCCGTCTTCCCGCGCGAGATCCTGGCGAGCCGGCCCTTCCTCGCCGAGGTCGAACGACGCCTGCCGGACTTGCGCGACCGGCCCGCCCTGATCGTGTGGCCGACCGGAGACGTCGCCTTCCGCGAGCCCGAGCGGCGCCGCTGGGAGGAGCTGTTCCCGAACCACCGGACGGTCGTGCTCGAGGGCGCCGGCCACTACATCCAGGAGGACGCCCCGGAGGAGATCGTCGCGGCGATCCGGGAGTGGGCGCCGGGCGAGCGCGTCAACGACGAGGGCGCCCCGTAGAGCGCCCTCATGACGAGAACGACGCGGGGCGCGCTAGGTCGTCGACGACTCGCTGGTCGACCCCGCGGCCGACGTCTCGGTGGCCGGAGACGAGGGCGGCGAGGTCGCCGTCGACTGGTAGTCGAACTCCTCCTCGGCGCCGAAGAGCGCGTCGAGGACCTTGTTGCGCAGCGGCTCGCTAACCGCCAGGGCGACCCCGGCGCCGACGATCCCGAGGAGCAGCAGCCGGCCGAAGCCGAGGCGGCGCTTGCTCTTCTTCGGGCCTTCGCGGAGCGCGTCGCCGACGTCGCGCAGGGAGTCGCTCGCCTGCTTGATGTCCTTCTGGAACTTCTTGTCGTCGGTGACGACCTTCGCGACCGGCTTGCCGTTCGTCAGCCGCCCGTACGCGCTGCGCGCGCTCTCGACCGCCGCGCGGACGTTCTGGCGCAGCTCGGGATCCTCGACCGCGCGCTGCACGTAGGGGCTGTTCCACGCGTCCCCCGCGGCTTGGCGCGCCTTGGCCGCCTTGTTCTTCGCCATCCCACTCACCTTGGATCGTTTGCGCAGACCTGCGCGATCCTATACCCGCTCCAGCCAGTCCAACGCGTTCGCCGCGGCGCGGTCGGGCGGGAACACCGGGTACAGCACGCCGTCGACGACGCCGTCGCGCACGACGAGCGTCAGCCGCTTGAGCAGCGTGTGGCCCTCGACCGCGAACGTGGGTAGGCGCAGCGCGGTCGCGAGCTCGAGCCGGGCGTCGGAGAGCAGCGGATACTGCAGGCCCAGGCGCGCGACGGCCTCGGCCTGCTCGGCGGTCGTCTGCGTCGAGAGCCCGAAGATCCGCGCGCCGTGCGCCGTGAAGCGCGCGTGCTCGTCGCGGATCGCGCACGCCTCCGGCGTGCATCCGCGCGCGCCAGGGATCGCGTTCCAGGCCGCCTCGCCGCCGAGCGGCTCCTCCCCCGGCGTTCCGGTGCGCGGGTAGGCGAAGACGACGCTCAGCCCCGGCAGGGCCGCAAGGCGCACGTCCCCACCGTCCGTCGAGGGCAGCGCGACGTCCGGCACGCGGGCGCCGCGCAGGTGGACGGCGGCCCCGTCGTCCGCGGGAGCGGGGAGATCCGCCGACAGCGCGAGCGGGTCGCTCATGCCGCCGCCTTCGGTCGACCGCGCACGCGCGGCGCTCGCCCGTCGCCCGAGGGCGCCTCGAGCGCCGCCTCGAGGACCTGCTCGACGTCGTCGACCCAGACGAACGAGATCTCGCGCCGCAGGTGCTCGGGGATGTCCTCGGCGTCGGCCTCGTTGCGCGTGGGCGCGACGACCGTGCCGATGCCGCTGCGCTGCGCGGCGAGCGCCTTCTCCTTCAAGCCCCCGATCGGCAGCACCTGGCCGGTCAGCGTCACCTCGCCGGTCATCGCGACGTCGTCGCGCACCGGGCGCCCGGAGACGAGCGAGGCGAGCGCGGTCGTCATCGTCACCCCCGCGCTGGGGCCGTCCTTGGGGATCGCGCCCGCGGGGACGTGCACGTGGACCACGTGGTCGGCGAACCACGCGTCCTCGAGGCCGGGCGCGATCGCGTGCAGGTGCCCCCGGACGTAGGAGAGCGCGGCCTGCGCGGACTCGCGCATGACGTCGCCGAGCTGGCCCGTGATGACGAGGTTGCCCTTTCCCGGGTAGGCCGTGGCCTCGACGAAGAGCACGTCGCCCCCGACCGGGGTCCAGGCGAGCCCGGTGGCGACCCCGGGCTCGCGCGTGCGGCGCATGGCCTCGGCGAAGAAGCGCCGGCGGCCGAGGAGCTCTCGCACCCGTGCCTCGGAGATCGTCATGCGCCGCGCGGGCCGACCGTCGGCCTCGGCGATCTCGAATGCGACCTTGCGACAGATCGTCCCGATCTCGCGCTCGAGCTGGCGCACCCCGGCCTCGCGCGTGTAGCCGTCGATGATTGTCCGCAGGGCGCGGTCGCCGATCGAGAGCCACGAGCGGCGCAGGCCGTTGCGCTCGATCTGGCGCGGCACGAGGTAGCGCTTGGCGATCTGGAGCTTCTCCTCCTCGGTGTAGCCCGCGAGCTGGAGGACCTCCATGCGGTCGCGCAGCGGCCCGGGCACGCGGTCGAGCTCGTTGGCCGTGCACACGAAGATGACGCGCGAGAGATCGAACTGGACGTCGAGGTAGTGGTCGCGGAACGTCGCGTTCTGCTCGGGGTCGAGGACCTCGAGCATCGCGCTCGACGGATCGCCGCGGAAGTCGGCGCCCATCTTGTCGATCTCGTCGATCATGAAGAGCGGGTTGTTGGAGCCCGCGTCGCGCAGCGCCCGGATGATCGTCCCCGGCAGCGCTCCGACGTACGTGCGGCGGTGACCGCGGATCTCGGCCTCGTCGCGCACGCCGCCGACGCTGATGCGCTCGAACTTGCGCCCGAGCGCGCGCGCCATCGAGCGCCCGAGCGACGTCTTGCCGACGCCCGGCGGCCCGACGAAGCAGAGGATCGTCCCGCGCGCGTCCGGCTTGAGCTTGCGCACGGCGAGGAACTCGAGGAGGCGGTCCTTGACCTGCTCGATGTCGTAGTGGTCCTCGTCGAGGACCGCGCGCGCGTGGCCGAGGTCGAGGTTGTCCTCGGTGCTGCGGTCCCACGGCAGCGACCCGATCCACTCGAGATAGCTGCGGATCACGCCGTGCTCGGCGGCCTGGGTCGGCAGCTGCTCGAGCCGGCGCAGCTCGCGGTCGACCTGCGCACGCACCTCCTCGGGCAGCTCGATGCCCGCGAGCTGCTCGCGCAGCTCGCCGGCCTCGGCGGCCGACTCGTCGAACTCGCCGAGCTCGGCCTGGATGGCCTTGAGCTGCTGGCGCAGGACGAACTCGCGCTGGGAGCGGTCGATCTCCGACTGCACCTGCGACTGGATCTCCGAGCCGATCGAGATCACCTCGAGCTCGCGCGCGAGGATCTGCACGAGCCGGCGCAGGCGCTGCGCGACGTCGACCTCCTCGAGTAGCGCCTGCTTCTCCGGGGTCGGCATGCGCAGCGAGCCCGCGATGAGGTGGGTGAGCGCGCTCGGGTCGTCGACGTTGGCGACGGCGAGCTGGAGCTCCTCGGGCAGGTAGGGGACGGACTCGACGATGCGCGAGAACGTCTCCTGGACATTGCGCGTGAGCGCGGTGAGCTCGGCGCTGGGCTCGACGACGTCCGGCAGCTCGACGACCTCGGCCACGAGGTAGGGCGTCGTCCGCGTCCAGCGCTCGACGCGCACGCGCTGCGCGCCCTGGACGAGGATCCGCATCGTGCCGTCCGGGACCTTGATCATCCGCGCCACCGAGCCGGCGACGCCGACGTCGTAGAGCGCCTCGGGGCCGGGCTGCTCGAGCGACGGGTCGCGCGAGGCGACCATGACCAGCATCCGGTCGCCGCGCAGGACGTCGTCGACGAGGCGCACTGAGCGCTCCTGGCCGACGGCGAGCGGCGTGAGCGAGTCGGGCAGCGGGACGGTCTCGCGCAGCGGCAGGACGGGCAGCTCGCGGGGGACGGCGCGCTGCGCGCCGACCCCGACTTCCTGGCCCTCCTCGCCGGGGCGCGACACGGTGATCACGTCCCCTCCAGCACGTCCTGGTCGTGGCGGACCTCGATCGGGACGGCGCGCGGGCGCGCCTCACTCCGGACGAGCGGGAGCTCGATTCGCAGGATGCCGTCGCGGTACGTCGCGCGGGCGTCGTCCTCGACGACGTCGGCGCCGAGGCCGATGACCCGCCGGAACGGCCCGAAGTCGATCTCGAGCTGCTGGTAGACGCGGCCCTCGGACTCCGCCGGCCGGCGGTGGCCGGCGAGCACGAGCTCGCGGCCCTCGATCTCGAGCGTGAGCTCGTCGGGGTCGATGCCCGCGAGCTCGGCGTGGATGACCGCGCGCGGGGGATCGTCCTCGTAGAAGACGTCGACGGCCGGGCTGAAGCCGCCGCGCCGGCGCGGTGCGAGCCCGGTGCGCTCGAAGACGTCCCCGAAGAGCTCGTCCATCTCGCGGCGCATGCGCTCGAAGTTGGTGAAGGGATCGCGCTCTCGGGGCATGGCGCCAATCTAGCGCCGGGTCTCCGGCGCTAGCGGCGCGGGGGCGGACGGTTCCCGGGGTGGCCCTCCGACCACGCCCCGAAGATCGCCCGGTCGGCGTTCTCGAGGACGCTCACGCCCGGGTACTGCGCCTGGCGGGACTCGTGCACGCGCTCGGGCGTGTCGGTCGGCGCCGTCCGTCGCAGCAGCCTCCGCATCAAGGACGGAAGCCGAAGCTCGCCTCCCCACGGCTGCAACTCTCGTGGCATCGCTGCTCTCCTTTCGCCTCCTCGAGCTTAGGCGGCTCGGCGCCGGGCCGACAACGCCACCTAGAGGTCGAAGACCACACCTTCACGCGCGACGGTCACCTCGCCCTTGAAGGCCTTGCGCGCCTCCGCCGCGGCCCACGCCTCGTCGAGCTCGTCGGAGATGTGCGTGAGGACTAGGCGCCCGACGCGCGCCCGCGAGCCGTGCTCCCCGGCCTCGGCCGGCGTGAGGTGGCCCCGCGGGCCCTCGCGCTCGGGGCGCGGCAGCGTCGCCTCGATCATCAACAGGTCGGTTCCGTCGGCGAAGCGGACGATCGCCTCGTTGGGCGCCGAGTCGGCGCCGTACGTGAAGCGCCCGCCGCCGTTCGTCGAGACGATGTCGACCGCGAACGTCGGCGTGAAGTGCGGCACCGCCCCGAAGCGCACGGTGAGCGTGCCGATCTGCAGGACCGCGTCGGCGCCGTACTCGCGCAGGTCGAACGCCTTCTCGATGAGGTCCTCGTTGCCCCAGGCGCCGACGACGCGCCGGAACGTCGCCCGGCCCCCCGCGGGCGTGTAGAGGATGGGACGCGCCGGCGAGTCGGTCCCGGGCCAGCGGTCGACGGGCACCGGCTGCTGGCGCGGCGCGTAGGTCAGCGCGTAGGCGAAGGGGACGAGGTCGAGGAAGTGGTCGGCGTGCAGGTGCGAGATCACGACCGCGTCGACGTCGACGTAGTCGCTGAAGCGGCGCAGCTTGGAGAAGACGCCGTTGCCGCAGTCGAGGAGGACGCGCGTGCCGTTCTCCTCCACGAGGTAGCCGCTGCAGGCGCCGTCGACGTCCTGCCAGGAGGGCGACTTGCCCAGCACCGTGATCCGCAACGTCGACGACCCTTCGCCTCGAGACGATGGAGACTGTAGCTGGGATGACGTCGTTCGAGACCGCGGCGACGGTGCTTGGCCTCGTGCTCGTCGGCGGAGCGCTGCTCTCGGGCCTCGCGCACCGCTCGCTGCTCTCGCTGACGGCGCTGTTCGTGCTCGTCGGCTTCGCGCTCGGGCAGGGCGGCCTCGACGTGCTCGACATCGACCCGCGCTCGACGTTCGTCGCGGACCTCGCGCTCGTCGCGCTGATCGTGATCCTCTTCCGCGACGGCCTCGAGGTCGAGGCCGAGATGCTTCAGCGCGCGTGGCACCTGCCGCTGCGCAAGCTCGTGGTCGGGATGCCGATCACCGCGCTCGTGGTCGCGCTCGCCACGAAGGCGCTGACCGATCTCTCGTGGACCGAGGCCTTCCTGCTCGGCGCGCTGCTCTCGCCGACCGACCCCGTGCTCTCCTCGAGCGTCGTCACCAACCCCCGCGTCCCGCGGATCGTCCGCCACTCGCTCAACCTCGAGTCGGGCCTCAACGACGGGCTCGCGCTGCCCCCGGTGCTCGCGCTGCTCGCGGCGCTCTCGGCCTCCGGAGAGGACTTCACGTGGTGGCGCTTCGTGCTGCAGGACGTCACGCTCGGCGTGCTCTACGGGGTGGTCGTCGGACTGCTGGCCTCGGTCGTGCTGCCGCGGCCGCGCGGCCTGCGCGAGACCCTGACGCCCCATGCGCGCGCGATGTACGCGCTGGGGGTCGCGTTCGCGACCTACGGCGTGACGACGCTGCGCCCCCACGGCAACGGAATCATCGCCGTCTTCGTGTGCGCGATCGTGCTCGGCATCCGCCGCCCCGACGTGCGCCAGTGCTTCGAGGCGCGGGCCGAAGACCTGATCGAGGTCGTCAAGCTCGGCATCTTCGTCGTCTTCGGCTCGCTGCTGACCTTCCACGGGCTCTTCGGCGACGGTTGGGCGGCGGTCGCGATCGTGGCCGTGACGCTGCTCGTGGCGCGGCCGGTCGCCATCTGGATCGCGCTCGCGGGCACCCGCCTGGACGCCGCGACGAAGGCCTTCATGGCCTGGTTCGGACCCAAGGGCGTGGCCACGATGACGTTCTCGCTGCTCGTCCTCAGCAAGGGCATCGCCGAGGGCTCGCGGATCTTCAACCTCGCGGCGCTCTGCGTGCTCGTCTCGATCGTCGCCCACGGTCTGAGCGACACCCCCGGCTCCGAGTGGATCGCGCGGCGTGGCGAGCGCACTCGCGAGGCCGAGACGGAGGCTGCGGCGGGGTCTAACGGCGCCTGGGCGGGGCGCGGCGGCCGCCTCGCGGGCGGCCCGCCTCGACCCAGGCGCCCCAGGCGCCCTCGGGCAGGATCGGCGGCTGCGCGACGAGCTCGCCCGGCGCCGAGAGCTCGGGCGTCTGGACGTAGCCGAGCGTGAGCAGGTAGGAGCGCACGTCCTCCAGCAGCCGCTCGCGGCTGTACTGCGCGCGGTCGAGGCGCTCGATGTTCTCGGCGATGAACCGGCAACCCCAGTAGGTGAAGATCCCGTTCGTCCGGCCGTCGAAGACGTCCTCGGTCGCCGGCTGTCCCTCGCGCGACGCCCCCCAGAAGACGTTGCGCTCGGCGAAGGCGTCGGCGGCGGAGAGCTGGTGGTAGGCGAGGCGGTCCTCGTCCCCCTCGACCCGAGCGGCGATGTCGAACGGCGGCGGCAGGAACCTGACGTCGCGCCGCAGCGGCCTGGCCTCGGGCACGAGCTCGAGCGCTCGTGCGCCGCTGCCCCAGAAGCAGCAGTCGAAGAACGCCTCGAGCAGGACGCCGGCGGGAAGCCGCGCGAAGATCGCGTCCAGGTCGTCGTCGATGAGGTAGGTGCCGCGATCCCAGTCCATGTCGTATGGGCACACGATCTCGTCGAGGCCGTCGGCGAGCTCGTCGCCGTTGCGGTCGCGGATCTGCGAGCCGTGCCCGGAGAAGTAGAAGACGACGACGTCGCCGCTGCGCGCTCCGCCGATCGCCGTCTCGAGGCGCGCGACGATGTTCGCCTTCGTGGCCCGGCCGTCCACGAGCACGTGGATGTCGTCGTTGGGCACCGCGAAGGCCGACTTCAGCAGGTCGCGCACGAGCGCGACGTCGTTGACGCAGCCGCGCAGCGGCGGGATGTCGGGACGCTCGTACTCGTTGACGCCGACGAGAACCGCGCGGATGCTCGGCACGCGCGGATCGTCGCACCGCCGCAGCGGCCGGATCAAGGTGGGGCCTCCCGCTTGACACCGCCGTCGGGCGACGCCAGCGTTGGCGGTCACCATGCGCTGCGACCGCTGCGGGCGCGAGAGCCCGGGGGGCTTTCGGTTCTGCGGCTCGTGCGGCGCCCCGCTGGCAGGCACCGACGCCGTCGCGACCACGCGGGAGCGCAAGCTCGTGTCGGCGCTGTTCTGCGACCTCGTCGGCTTCACGGCCCGCGCGGAGCGGATGGACCCCGAGGAGGTCCACCGGCTGCTCGTCGGTTATTACGCCACGGTCCGCGAGGTGCTCGAGCGCTTCGGCGGCAGCGTCGCCAAGTACATCGGCGACGCGGTCTTCGCGGTGTTCGGGGCGCCGCGCGCCCACGAGGACGATCCCGTGCGGGCGGTGCGCGCCGCGCTCGCGACGCTCGACGCGGTCGCCGAGCTCAACGCACGCGACCCCGAGCTCGACCTCCACGTCCACATCGGCGTCACGACGGGTGAGGCGCTCGTCACGCTCGACCCGGACCCCGAGCGCGACGAGGGATTGGCATGGGGCGACCTCCTGAACACCGCGTCGCGGATCGAGGCGGCGGCCGGTCCCGACGCCGTGCTCGTCGACGAGCCCACCTACCGCGCTACGCGGCACGCGATCGAGCTCGAGGACCTCGGCTCCCTGCTGGCGAAGGGGAAGGCCGAGCCTGTTCCCGTCTGGCGGGCGCTCGCCCCGCGCCGGCGCAGCCTCGACGTGCGAGCGAGCGCGCAGGCGCTCGTCGATCGCGTGGAGGAGATGCGCACGCTCGTGGACGCCCTCGACGAGGTCCACGAGCGGCGGGTGGCGCGGTTCGTGGCGCTCGTCGGCGACCCCGGCGTAGGCAAGAGCTTCCTCGTGCACGAGCTCGTGAGGCGGTCCGAGGCGCGTGCGCGCCCGACGACGTGGCGTCTCGGGCGCTCGCCGCCCTACCCGGAGGGCGTGGCCTTCTGGGCCCTGGGCGACATCGTCAAGGGCCAGAGCGGCGTCCTCGAGACCGACGACGCCGCCGCCGCCGCGGCGAAGCTCCGGCGCAGCGTCGCGGCGGCCATCCCGACGCCGGGCGAGGCGGCGCGCGTCGAGTCCCAGCTGCTCGGGCTGCTCGGGCTCGGCGCGACCGCGGAGGCGCGGGCGGATGATCGCGAGGCGGCGTTCGCGGCTTGGCGCCAGTACCTGGAGGCGCACGCGCGCCGGCGACCGCTCGCGGTCGTCTTCGAGGATCTGCACTGGGCCGACGACGGGCTCCTGGACTTCGTCGAGCACCTCGTCGCGTGGTCGCGCGACGCGCCGCTGCTGATCGTGGCCACCGGACGGCCGGAGCTCCTCGAGCGGCGCGCGGGCTGGGGCAAGCGCCCGTCCGCCACGATGCTCGCGCCGCTCTCCACCGACCACACCCGCGCGCTCGTCGCGGCGGCTGCGGCCGACGCCATCACCGACGAGCTCAGCGATGCGGTCGTCCGCCACGCCTCCGGCAATCCCCTGTACGCCGTCGAGTTCGTGTCGATGCTCGTCGAGCGCGGGCTCGGCGACGCCCGCGCCGAGGAGCTCCCGCTCCCGGACTCGCTGCGCGGGATCATCGCCGCGCGGCTCGACCTGCTCTCGGCCGACGACAAGGCGACGCTGCACGCCGGCGCCGTCGTCGGGCGCTCGGTCTGGCCCGGTGCGCTGAGCGCGATCCTCGAGCGGCCCCGCCGGTGGGTGAGCGCCCGGCTGCGAGCGCTCGAGGCCAAGGAGCTGCTCGTGCGCGCGCGCCGCTCGTCACTGGGTCGCGAGCCCGAGTTCCGCTTCCGCCACGCCCTGATCCGCGACGTTGCGTACCTCCAGATCCCGCGCGCCCGGCGCGGCGAGATCCACCGGCGCACGGCCGAGTGGCTCGAGTCGCTCAGCACGGGCCGGGCGGTCGATCGCGCCGAGCTGCTCGCGCGTCACTGGCTGTCGGCCTACGAGCTGGCCCCGCCGACCGGGCAGCCCGAGCTCCTCGACGCCACCCGCCGCGCGCAGGCCACCGCCGGCGAGCGCGCCCTCGGCCTGCACGCGTCCGCGTCCGCGGCGCGCTACTTCGAGACGGCCCTCGAGCTGTGGCCGCCGGACGACCCCGAGCGGCCGTGGCTCTTGTTCCGCCTGGGTCGCGCGCGCTACTACGCCGACCTCGGAGGGGGCGACGTGCTGGCCGAGGCGCGCGACGGGCTCCTCGCCGGGGGCAACCCGGGCGCGGCCGCCGAGGCCGAGGCGCTGCTGGGGATCCTGTCTCACCACGAGGGCCGCGGCGACCTGGCCGCCGAGCACTTCGACCGCGCGGCGGACCTCGTCGCCGACCTGGACCCGTCGCGCTCCAAGGCCGAGGTGCTCGTCGACGTCGCCAACTACCACGCGCTCGCCTCGGAGCTCGAGCAGGTCGTCCGTGCCGCGACCGAGGCGCTCGCGATCGCCCAATCCCTCGGTCTGCGCGAGCTCGAGGCCAGCGCGCTCTCGATCATGGGCTTCTCGCGCGGGCTCGCGGGCGACGCCGCCGGCCGCGACGACCTGTGGCGGAGCATCGCGATCACCGAGGAGATCGGCTCGCCGCTGGCGGCCCACACCTCCGGCCTGCTCGCCGACCTCGAGGCCCAGATGGGCAACCTGCGGGCGTGCTTCGAGCTTCGGGCTCGCGCTCGCCGGCACGCCGAGTCCTTCGGGCACGCGGGGTTCGTGCGCTGGCTCGAGGCCGAGCGCGTCGGCGACGAGTACTGGGGCGGGCGCTGGGACGACGCGATGCGGCGGGCCGACGCGTTCCTCGCCGAGGTCGAGGGCGGTCGCCCGCACTTCATGGACGGCTACTGCCGAACCGTGCGCGGGCGGATGCGCCTGGCACGGGGCGACGCCGAGGGCGCGCTCGCCGACGCGGCCGGGGCGCTGCAGTTCGCGCGCGAGGCCGAGGATCTCCAGATGCTCTACCCGGCGCTGGCCCTGAGCGCCCGGGCGCACGTCATGACCGAAGCCCGGGACGACGGCGCGACGCTCGCCGACGAGCTCTTGACCGTCTGGCGGTCGAAGGTCGAGGTCTACCCCGCGTCGTCGTGGGCTGCGGATCTCGCCGCGGCCCTCGTGCCGCTCGGTCGCGGCGACGAGCTGATCGACACGGCGCGGCGCGCCCCCGTCCCCAGCCGCTGGCTCGACGCCGTCGTCCGCTTCGCCCAACGCGACTTCGACGGCGCCGCCGCAGCGTTCGAGTGGATCGGTTCGCGTCCCGACGCAAGCCACGCGCGCGCGTGCCTGGCCGAGGCGCTCATCGAGGCGGACCGATGGGGCGAGGCGCTCGCCGCCCTTCGCGCCGCGCGCGCGTTCTACGCCGAGGTCGACGCCGGCTGGTCGCTGCGTCGCATCGAGCGGATGGCTGAGGGCCGGGTTGCCCCGGAGGATCGGCGGGCGTAGGGTCGAAGGCGGTTTTCGACGCTCGGGGGCAACGGTGGGTGCTGACTGGACGGGGGCTCGGGACGACGACGATCCGGACCAGGACGACGGGTCCGCCGTGCGGCCCGGCAGCCTGCGTCCCGGGAGCCTGCGGCCCGGGAGCATGCGGCCCGGGAGAATGCGACCCGGAAGCATGCGACCCGGGAGCATGCGACCCGGAAGCCTGCGACCCGGAAGCATGCGACCCGGAAGCCTGCGACCCGGAAGCCTGCGGGAGTCCGCCGACGACGGCTCGCTCGACCCCGACGCCTGGAGCACCGCGGTCGGCGATCTGTTCTGCGCTCGCTCGGCCGTCCTGCGCCTCGGCGCGACGATCGTCGCGGGCGACCGCGAGGTCCGCGTCCCGTACCCCGACCCTGGCGGCGCCGCGCCCGAGTACCTTGCCCCGGACGGAAACGACCCGAGCCCCGAGATGGGGGCGGCCGAGCGCGTGCTGCGACCCCGCGATCACAAGCTGGCCGTCGAGCTCGTGCTGCGCAACGCAGTGGTCGACGACGCGGTCCGCGATCCGCAGCTCGAGCTGGCGCTCGAGAACGACCTCGCGCGCGCGCTCGCCGACCGCGCCGACCGCGCCTTCCTCAACGGCGGCGCCGGCGGCCCCGGGCCGCGCGGGATCGCGGACGTCGTCGGGGTGACCAACCCCGGCGCCGATGCGCTCGTCACCGTCCGCGACCTCGTCACGGCGGCGCGCGCCGCCGACGTGCGGTTCGCGAACCCGGGATGGATCCTGCACCCCGAGACGCTCGACGCGCTCAGCGGCCTCACGACCGCCGACGGGCTCGCGGGCGGCGCCGGCGCGACGCTCGACTCCGCCCCGGGCCTGGTGGAGCCCGACGGCGTCGACGGCGGCACCCTGCTCGGCTACCCGTTCGCCGTCTCGACCGCGGTGACCGAGGGCGGCGCCCGGCGGATCTTCTTCGCTCCCGACTGGAGCGAGGCGTGGTTCGCGTTCGCCGACGACATCGTCGCGATCGACGTCTCCGGCGACGCGAACTTCGGCACCGACGAGACCGTCGTGCGCGCGGTCATGCACCACGATCTCGTCCTGCGCCGGCCCGACGGCTTCGTGGTCAGCGTCGAGTAGCCGGCGAGGCGCTTGACGCCTAAGGGGTGCCGGTACCGCGCCTAAGGCATCCGCGCCGGCGACCGGCTCCATCCGCCCGATGTGTCCCGCGCGCGCGAGGCGGACGATGTCGCGGTGCCGTCCACGACCACCGGAGGACCGACATGCACACGCTCCTGCACAGCCACCTGGCGCGCGTGAAGGATGCCGAGATCCGCGCCCGCGCCGAGCGCCGGCCATACTGGAGGCGTGGCGTCGCGCGTGACCAGCACCAGGTTCGTCGGTCGGACCCAGGAGCTGGCCGAGCTCGAGGCCGCGTGGAGCGACGCGTCCGCGGGGCGCCCTTCGCTGGCCTTCATCGCGGGTGAATCAGGAGTCGGGAAGACCCGGCTGGTCGCCGAGCTCGAGCGCAGGGTGCGCGCGCTCGGCGGCCGCGTGATCGGCGGCGACTGCGTCGAGCTGGGCGAGGGCGAGCTGCCCTACGCCCCGATCGTCGCGGCGCTGCGGCCACTCGCCGGGAATCGCGATCCGGCCCTGTCCTCCCTCCCACCCGCGGCCCGCACGGCGCTCGCCCGTCTCCTTCCCTCCCTAGGGGAGGCGGGCGGGGCCGGCGGCGACGACGACAACGCGCAGGGCCGCGTGTTCGAGGCGCTGCTCGCGCTCGTCGACCGCCTCGCCGAGGAGCGCCCGCTGCTCGTGACCGTGGAGGACGTCCAGTGGGCCGACCGCTCGACGCGCGGCTTCCTCGCGTTCCTCGCCCGCAGCCTCTGCAACGAGCGCGCGCTCGTCGTTGCGACCTACCGCCCGGACGACCTCAACCGGCGCCATCCGCTGCGACCGCTGCTCGCGGAGCTCGAGCGCGACGCGCGGGCGCGGCGCGTCGAGCTCGCGCCGTTCACCCGCGACGAGCTCGCCGACGCCCTGTCGGACATCCTCGGAGCGCCCGCCGCGCCCGAGCTCGTCGACCGCCTCTTCGCCCGCAGCGAGGGCAATCCGCTCTACACCGAGGAGCTGCTCGCCGCGAGCCTCGACGGACGCGGCCCGCTTCCCCCGACGCTGCGCGACGCGCTGATGCTGCGCATCGAGCGCCTGCCCGATCCCGCGCAGGAGGTGCTGCGCGTCCTCGCCGTCGGCCAGCGCCTGGCCCACCCGACCCTCGCCGGCGCCGCCGGCCTCGACGCGCGCGAGCTGCGCGACGCGCTGCGTGAGGCGGTGGCGGCGAACATCGTCGTCACCGACGCCGGCGGCCGCTACGCCTTCCGCCACGCGCTCCTGCGCGAGGTCGTCGTCGACGACCTGCTCCCCGGCGAGCACGCGGAGTTGCACCTCGCGCTCGCGCGTGCGCTCGAGCGGCGCGTGGCCACCGAGGGCGCCGGGGTCCACCTCAGCG
>DATNGY010000482.1:0-3382 GCA_035605735.1 Solirubrobacteraceae bacterium | reverse complement strand
CACCCCCGCGCCGGCCCCGGGCGCGGCTACGCCGGTCGGGCCGACCGGCGCGACCGGCCCGACCGGTCCCACCGGCGCGACCGGCGCCACGGGCGCCACCGGAGCGACCGGTCCGGAGACGGCGGCGCCCTCGAAGCGCGACGAGCACCGCGGCCTCTCCGGGCTCGCCCTGGCGGCGATCGTCGCCGGCGGCCTCGTCGTCCTCGCGCTCCTGGCCTGGGCGCTCGCTCGGTGGCGCGCGTGGCAGCCGCCGTGGATGCTGCGCTGGCGCCACGCGATGGGCGAGGCGGGCTGGCGGACGGGCAACGCCTGGGCGGACTTCGTGGACTGGCTCCGCCTCGGGCGCTGACGTGAGCGCGCGCGCCTGGGCGACCTTCGCGGCGGTCTCCGTCCTCTGGGGGATCCCGTACCTCTTCATCAAGATCGCGGTCGACGACGGCCTCTCGCCGTTCTTCGTCGCCTGGGCGCGCGTCGTCCTCGGCGCCGTCGTGCTCGTCGCCTTCGCGCGGCACGCGGGCGTGCTCGGCGCGCTGCGCGGCCACTGGCGCTGGCTCGCGGCCTTCGCGGTCGTCGAGATCGCGCTGCCGTTCCCGCTCATCGCCGAGGGCGAGCGCCACGTCTCCTCCTCGCTCGCGGCGATCCTGATCGCGGCCGCGCCGCTGTTCGTCGCGCTGCTCGCGCTGCGCTTCGACCGCGCCGAGCGCGCCGGCGGGCTGCGGCTCGTCGGGCTCGTCGTCGGCCTCGCCGGCGTCGTGGCGCTGATGGGGATCGACGTCGCGGGACGCCCCGACGAGCTCGCGGGCGCCGCCGCGATCCTCCTCGCCGCGCTGGGCTACGCGATCGGACCGATGATCCTCAAGCACCGCCTGGCGGGGCTCGACCCGCGCGCGGTCATGGGCGCCGCGCTCACGCTCGCGGCGGTGCCGCTGACGCCCGCTGCCGCGCTCACGTGGCCCGAAGCGATGCCGTTCGCGGAGGCGCTCGTCGCGCTGGCGGTCCTCGGCCTGCTGTGCAGCGCGCTCGCGCTCGTGCTGATGGCCGAGCTCGTGGCCGACATCGGCCCGGGCCGCGCTCTCGTCGTCACCTACATCAACCCCGTCGTGGCCGTCGTGCTGGGCATCGCCGTCCTCGGCGAATCCCTCGGTCCGGGGGCGTTCGCCGGGCTCGCGCTGATCCTCCTGGGCTCCTGGTTGTCGACGGACGGACGCCTCCCGCCGGGGCTCGCGCGGCGCCTCCCGCGGCGGGTCGGCGCGGCCGGCGCCGAGTAGAATGGAAGGCACTCCTCAGGCGGTGTTCCGTCCGACGCGAAGCGGATGATCCGCTGCCCGCTCAGATCATCCACGGACCGCCGCAACCACTGCAGAACGCGGCGCAGGAGAGGAGTTTCGCTCGATGGATCGCACCTCCCACACGGCACTCGCCCAGGACGCCCAGGCCGGCCCGGCGCTGTCGATCCGTCGCGTGTTCACGAGCCCCGGCGCGCACCCCTTCGACACGGTCGGGTGGGAGCTGCGCGACGCGCGCATCGGCCACGGCGACAAGGTCGCCTTCGAGCAGCGCGACGTCGAGTTCCCGACGACGTGGTCGCAGAACGCGACGAACATCGTCGCCCAGAAGTACTTCCGCGGCCAGCTCGGCTCGCCCGCCCGCGAGCGCTCCGTCAAGCAGATGATCTCGCGCGTCGCGGGGACGATCGCCGACTGGGGCCGCGCGCGCGGCTACTTCGCCTCCGTCGAGGACGGCGACGCCTTCGAGGCCGAGCTCACGTACGTGCTGCTGCACCAGATGGCGGCGTTCAACTCGCCGGTCTGGTTCAACTGCGGATGGCAGCCCGAGGGCAGCCCGAAGAACCAGATGAGCGCGTGCTTCATCCTCTCCGTCGAGGACAACATGGAGTCGATCCTCGGCTGGAACACCACCGAGGGATTGATCTTCCGCGGCGGCTCGGGCTCGGGCATCAACCTGTCCAAGATCCGCGGCTCGATGGAGCCGCTCAGCAAGGGCGGCACCGCGAGCGGTCCCGTCTCCTTCATGCGCGGCGCCGACGCGTGGGCCGGCTCGATCAAGTCGGGTGGCGGCACGCGGCGCGCGGCGAAGATGGTCGTCCTCGACATCGACCATCCGGACATTCGCGACTTCATCTGGTGCAAGGCGCGCGAGGAGGAGAAGGCCGCTGCGCTGCGCGATGCCGGGTTCGACATGTCGATCGACGGCGACGGCTTCTTCTCGATCCAGTACCAGAACGCCAACAACTCCGTGCGCGTCACCGAGGAGTTCATGCGCGCCGTGGAGAACGACGAGGACTGGCGCCTGCTCGCGCGCACGACCGGCGAGCCGATCGGCGACCCGATCCCCGCGCGCGAGCTCATGCGCGAGATCGCCGCGGCCGCGTGGCGCTGCGCGGACCCGGGGGTCCAGTACGACACGACGATCAACCAGTGGCACACGAGCCCGAACTCGGGGCGGATCAACGCGTCCAATCCCTGTGCCGAATACCTGCACGTCGACGACTCGGCGTGCAACCTCGCCTCGCTGAACCTCATGAAGTTCCGGCGGCCCGACGGCGCCCTCGACGTCGAGCGCTTCGAGCACGTCGTTGACATCATGCTGCTCGCCCAGGAGATCATCGTCGGGCCGTCGAGCTACCCGACCGAGCAGATCGCGATCAACGCCCGCGCCTTCCGCCAGCTCGGCCTCGGCTACGCGAACCTCGGCGCGTACCTGATGGCCGACGGCATGCCCTACGACTCGGATGCGGGTCGGGGCACCGCAGCCGCGATCACGGCGCTCATGACCGGCCGCGCGTACGCGCAGTCGGCGAAGGTCGCGGCGGCGCTCGGGCCCTACGAGCGCTACGCCGAGAACCGCGAGGCCCAAAACGCGGTCATGCGCATGCACCGCGACGCGTCCCACGCGATCCCGGACAGCGTGTGCCGGGACAGCGAGCTGCTCGCGTCGGCGCGCGCGTCGTGGGAGGAGGCGGTCGCGCTCGGCGAGGAGCACGGCTACCGCAACGCGCAGGCAACGGTGCTCGCTCCTACAGGGACGATCTCGTTCCTCATGGACTGCGACACGACCGGCATCGAGCCCGACTTCTCGCTCGTGAAGTTCAAGGAGCTCGTGGGCGGCGGCCAGATGACGATCGTCAACCGCACGATCCCGATGGCGCTGGCCACGCTCGGCTACTCCGAGGAGCAGATCGAGCAGATCGAGGCGCACATCGACGAGCACGCGACGATCGTCGGCGCCCCGGGGCTGGCGCCGGAGCACCTGCCGGTCTTCGACGTGGCCGTCGGCGAGCGCGCGATCTCGCACATGGGACACATCAAGATGATGAGCGCGGTCCAGCCGTTCATCTCCGGCGCGATCTCCAAGACCGTGA
>DATNGY010000481.1:0-4516 GCA_035605735.1 Solirubrobacteraceae bacterium | reverse complement strand
AGCGCCGCCGGCGAGGGCCTCGACGCCGACGACGTGACGATCGTCGAGGCGATCGGCCGCTTCCGCTCCGGCGGCTTCGACGAGGACCTCGGCTTCACGGTCTTCGACACGCTGCGCTACCAGGAGGCGCTGGCTCCGCTCGTCCGCGAGGAGGCGCGCACGCTCCTGGACCGCCTGGCAGGTGTCGTCGAGCCCGAGCGGGCGGCGGAGATCATCGCCGCGGGCGCCGGGCCGCTGCGCGAGCTGATCGGCGCGATCCACGCCAAGTTGCTGGTGGCCGAGCTCGAGCGCCAGCGCGGCGCCGGCTGACGGCGCCGCAGGCAGGGCCGGGAGCCTGGAGGGCGGCGGGACGGGCATCGAGGAGAAGGGGAACGCCATCTCGCTGCCGAGTGCTGACTTGGGCGTCGATGTGACGCCTACCAGGGCGCCCCGGCTCGCCGCCTCCCTCACTGCCGAGTCACGCAACGAGACCGCCGCCTCACCACCGCGCGGCGTGGCGCTCCATGACCCCGAAGCCCTCGGCGAGCGCGATCCCGCCCGGCAGCGCGCCGGCGAACGTCCCGAACGGCTGCTCGTAGTCGCTCCCGAGCACGACGAACCACTCGCGCCGAGCGCGCCGCGCCTCGGGCGTGAAGCGCAGGTCCCCGACACTGCCGAGGTCCGCCGCGAAGGCCACCGGACCTACCTCGCGCGCGGCGCCGTCCTCCCACACCGTGCGCTCGCTGGCGCCCGGCGCGTCGTGGATCCCGTCGACGAGGTTCCAGGCGACGGCGACGCCGTCGGCGCTCCTCCCGACGCCGGCCGACCAGCGCCACGCGGTGCGGCGGGCATGGTAGCCCGCGGTCTCGTCGATCAGGCCGCGGGCGTCGACCGGGACGCCGCAGGCCGTGCCCCGCGCGCGCACCGGCAGCTTGCGCGTCCACACGTAGCCCTCGCCGTGCGGGCTGACGACCTCGACCGGGTCGCCCGCGCCCGCGAGCTCGAGCTCGACGCGGTCGACGCCGTCGTCGACGAGCACGCGCCCCCACGGCAACCGCACGCCGCCGCCGCCCAGGCGCGTGCGCTCGCGCAGGTCGCCGGCGCCGCGGTCCCAGACCGCCCAGAAGCGCTGGCGCACGCCGGCGATCGACACGACGCCCGCGCAGAGCATGACCTCCGGCCCGAAGATCCCGACGTAGCGCCAGCGCTTCAGCGGCCGGCCGCCGGCCCAGCGCGGCATCGGCCCCGGCGGCAGCGCGAGCCCGGCCGGCCGGACCGTGCCGTCGCCGCGGTGGGGCAGCGCTACCAGGCCTGGTGGCCCGGCTGGTACGTGCCGAGGCTCCACTCGTGCCCATCGAGGTCGCGCACGCGCGCGCGCCGCGTGCCCCACTCGGTCTCCTCGGGCTCGTGCACGACCTCCGCGCCGGCCGCCGTCGCGCGCGCGAAGACCGCGTCGACGTCGTCGACGACGAGGTACAGCCCGGGCGCGGCGCCGGCGCGGGCCTCGCCGTCGCCGCCCATGACGAGCGCGTCGCCGCGGCGCAGCTCGGCGTGGACGACGCCGTCGTCGCCGCGCTGCTCGGCGACGACCTCGAACCCGAGGGCCTCGACGAGGAAGCGCAACGACTCGCCGCCGTGGTGGAACGTCAGGTAGGGGACGAGTGTGGTCACCGTCGCTCTATGCTGACAGCGCGCCGTTGACTGGCCAGTCAACCTGGCGCCGAGGAGATCATGCGCGCTGCGGCCATCCAGCTCACCGCCACCGCGGACAAGGCCCGCAACCTCGAGACGGCCGACCGCCTCGTCCGCCGCGCCGCCGCCGACGGCGCGCGGCTCGTCGTCCTCCCGGAGAAGTGGAGCGTCCTCGGGCCCGGCGACGTCCTGCGCGAGGGCGCCGAGCCGCTCGACGGCCCGGCGCTCTCGTGGGCGCGCGCAGTGGCGCGCGAGCTCCAGCTCGACCTCGTCGCCGGCTCGATCGCCGAGCTCGTGCCCGGGGAGGAGAAGCTGCGCAACACGTGCGTCCACGTCGGTCCCGACGGCGAGGTCCGCGCGACGTACCGCAAGATCCACCTCTTCGACGGCGAGGTCGACGGCACGACCTATCGCGAGTCCGACCACGAGGCCCCGGGCGACGAGCCGGTCGTCAGCGCGAGCGCCGACGGCGTCGCGCTGGGGCTGACCGTCTGCTACGACCTGCGCTTCCCCGAGCTCTTCCGCAGCCTCGCGGTGCGCGGGGCGCGGATCCTCACCGTCCCGAGCGCGTTCACGCTCGCGACGACGCGCGACCACTGGGAGATCCTCGTGCGGGCCCGCGCGATCGAGGACCAGGCCTTCGTCGTCGCCGCGAACCAGATCGGCGAGCACGCCCCGGGCCTTCGGTCCGGCGGGCGCTCGATGATCGTGGACCCCTGGGGCCTCGTCCTCGCCCAGGCCCCCGACGAGGAGATCGCCATCACCGCCGACCTCGACCTCGACCGCCTGGCCGCGATCCGGCGGCGGCTGCCGTCGCTCGAGCACCGCCGCCCGGGCGCCTACCGCTGGGCGGACGCCTGATGGCGGCGACCCCCACGCCGCGCGGCTCCGCCGTCGAGAAGCGCCGGATGATCCTGGACGCCGCCGTGCGCGTGTTCGCCCGCCAGGGCTTCAACCAGTGCCGCGTAAGCGACATCGCCGACGAGGCCGGCGTCGCCTACGGGCTCGTCTACCACTACTTCCGCTCCAAGGACGAGGTCCTCGACACGCTCTTTCTCGAGCGCTGGAACGTGCTCCTCGACGTCATCCGCGAGCTCGACGTCGAGGAGCGGCCGGCGCGCGAGAAGCTGCTGGCGATCACTTCCTTCATCGTCGACTCCTACCGCCACGACCCGGATCTGATGAAGGTCATCATCGTCGAGGTCACGCGCGCCGCGAACTCCTTCGGCCAGACGCACCTCGTGCAGATCCGCGAGGCCTACGGGCTCATCGCCGAGATCGTGGCCAAGGCCCAGGAGGACGGGACGTTCAAGACGACGGTGACTCCGGAGTTCGCCGCGATGGCCTTCTACGGGGCGATCGAGCAGGTCCTCACGGGCTGGATCTTCGACGTGCTGCCCAGCGGCGAGGTCGAGTTCGAGCAGGCGAAGACCTTCGTCGTCGAGACGATCTGCGGCGGGCTCGACGCCGAAGCGGCCGCGGCCTGAGATAGCCTGCGTTCGCGTATGGACAACGACGTGACGAAGCGACTGCTCTGGTCGGGGCTGCTGGCGGGCATCGGCGCGCTGGCCTCGATCGCCACCACGCGCCTCGCGGCCGTGATTTGGCGCCGGGCGTTCGGGGAAGATCCGCCCGAGTGACCGACGACCTCCACGCCCCGACGACGGCCGGCCCGCCGCCGCCGCCGCCCGCCGCGGGCGACGGCCCTGGTCCGCCCCCCGGCGACGAGGGCGGCGTCGGCGCCAAGGCCTCGCAGGTCGCCGACCAGGCCCAGCAGATCGCCGCCGACCGTCCCGAGGTCCTCGTCGGGGCCGCGTTCGCCGGCGGCTTCGTCGCCGCCATGATCCTCAAGCGCCTTGGCCGTTAGCTCCGAGAAGCTCCCTCGCGACCATCGCCCGGGCCCCGGGTCGGACAGCACGTCCGCGGGCCCCGGGTCGGACAGCACGTCCGCGATCGCGCAGTCGATCCAGGAGGTCTCCGAGCGCGCGCAGAACCTCGTCCGCGAGGAGATCGAGCTCGCGAAGACCGAGGTCCAGGCGAAGGCCCAGAAGCTCGCGATGGGAGCCGGGGTCGCAGCCGCGGCGGGGACCTTCGCCGCCGTTGCCCTGCTCTTCATCCTGATCGCGCTCGCGTTCCTCCTGACGTACCTGCTGTTCCCGAACGACCAGCTGTTCTGGGGCTTCTTCATCGTCGCCGCCGTGCTGCTGATCGTGGCCGCGATCGCCGGCCTGGTCGCCTACCGGGCGTTCAAGGCGGGCACGCCGCCGCAGCCGACGATGGCCATCGAGGAGGCCAAGCGCATCCGCGAGACCGTGACCTCCGATCGCCCCGACCGGACGGTGTGAACGTGGCCGCAGCACGCACCCCCGAGCAGATCCGAGCCTCGATCGAGGACAACCGGCGCGAGCTCGCGCACTCGCTCACGCGCCTGCGCGACGAGGTCGCCGAGGTCACCAACTGGCGCAAGCAGATCACGCAGCACAAGAAGCAGGTGCTGATCGGGGCGGCGGTCGCCGGTTTCGTCATCGGTGGCGGCATCGCCGGGTTCACCGGGCTCTTCCGCCGCAGCTAGCGCGCGGCTCGAGGTCGCCGACGAGGTCGGCGCCGCGGTCCGCGACGGGCGCCCGGTCGTCGCGCTCGAGTCGACGATCATCGCCCACGGGCTGCCGCGCCCGCGCAACCTCGAGGTCGCGCGCGAGCTCGAGGCTGCCGTCCGCTCGGCGGGCGCGGTTCCTGCGACGATCGCGGTGCTCGACGGCGAGGCGCGCATCGGCCTCGACGCGGAGGGGATCGAGCGGATCGCCGGCGCCGACATGGCCAAGCTCAGCGTCCGCGACCTGCCGCT
>DATNGY010000480.1:0-2330 GCA_035605735.1 Solirubrobacteraceae bacterium | reverse complement strand
ACCATCGTCTGGCCGGTGATGAACGCCGCGCCTGGGCCGCAGAGGAAGACGACCGCGCCGACGACGTCCTCGGGCACCTGGTCGCGTTTCAGCGTCCGCGCCGCCACCGACACGTCGCGCAGCGCGTCGATCACCTCCGGGTGCTCCTGCACACCGGCGCTGATCGTGAACCCGGGCGCGACGCAGTTGACGAGGATGTCGTCGCCGCCGAGCTCCTTGGCGAGCGCGCGCGTGAGCGCCACGATCGCCCCCTTGCTCGTCACGTAGTGCAGGAGGAACGGCACGCCGCGAAACGGCGTGCCCGAGGAGATGTTCACGATCCGCCCGCCGCGCGGGCGCATGCGCGGGACGACCGCGCGGCACGCGAGGAACATCGACGCCACGTTGACGTCCATCACCCGCCGCCACTCGTCGAGTGGGATCTGGTCGAACGGGCGCATGGCCAGCGAGGCGTACAGCCCGGCGTTGTTGACGAGCACGTCGATGCCCCCGGCGCGCTCGACCGCGTCGGTGGCCATGCGCTCGACGTCGGACTCGCTCGAGACGTCGACCGTGAGGCCGACGCCGTCGGGATAGCGCCCGGCCGCCTCGTCGGCGCCCTCGAGGTCGGCGACCACGATCCGCGCACCCTGGGCCGCGAGCCCGTCCGCGATCGCGCGGCCGATGCCCCGCGCGCCGCCCGTGACGATCGCGACCTTCCGGTCGAGCGCGCTCATCGCAGCGGCGAGAACGGCGTCGGGACGAGGATGCGGTTGCGCTGGGTGTGCAGGAGCGGCTGCAGGCGGCGCAGGAAGTCCTGCCACGCCGGGTCGGCCTGCAGCTCCGCCCGGCGGCGCTCGCGCTCGGCGTAGGAGTCGTAGGCCCAGAGGTGGACGATCGAGCTCGGCTCACCGACGTCGACCGTGAACGCGCCGACGAGGTGGCCGAGGTAGCGCTGCTGCAGCGCGGTGCCCTCATCGGCGTACATGCGCACGACCTCGGGGAGCTTGCCCGTGAAGACGTGGTAGGTGCGCTCCTCGACGATCACCGGTCCAGGCCGCCCATGCACAGGTACTTGAGCTCGAGCCACTCGTCGATCCCGTACGTCGAGCCCTCGCGCCCGATGCCGGATTCCTTCATCCCGCCGAACGGCGCGACCTCGGTCGAGACCATCCCCGTGTTGATCCCGAGGATTCCGTACTCGAGCGCCTCGGAGACGCGCCAGATCCGCGCCATCCGCTCGCTGTAGAAGTAGGCCGAGAGGCCGTAGGGCGTGTCGTTGGCCTTGCGGATCGCCTCGTCCTCGGTCGCAAAGCGCGTCAGCCCCGCCACCGGCCCGAACGTCTCCTCGTTGGACATCGCCATCGCGTCGCTGATCCCGGTGAGGATCGACGGCGCGTAGAACTGCCCGCCGCGCTCGTGCGGCCCGCCGCCGAGGACGAGCTCGGCGCCGCGGTCGAGCGCGTCGCCCACGTGGCGCTCGACCTTCTCGAACGCCGGACGGTCGATCAGCGGTCCGACGTTGACGTCCTCGGCGAAGCCGTCGGCCACGACGAGCCGCGCGGCGCGCTGCGCGAAGCGCCCGAGGAAGTCGTCGAAGACCGCGTCCTGGACGAGGATCCGGTTGGCCGAGATGCACGTCTGGCCGGAGTTGCGGAACTTGCACGTGATCGCGCCGTCGACCGCCGCGTCGAGGTCGGCGTCGTCGAAGACGATGAACGGCGCGTTGCCCCCGAGCTCGAGCGAGACCTTCTTGACCTGGCCCGCGCACTGGGCCATGAGCAGCTTGCCGACGTCGGTCGAGCCGGTGAAGCCGAGCTTGCGCACGACCGGGTTCGAGGTCATCTCGCGCCCGATGACCGGCGCGTCCTCGGCCGCCCCGGTCACCATCGAGAGCACGCCGGGCGGGAGGCCGGCCTCCTCGCCGAGCTTCATGACGGCCAGCGCGCTCAGCGGCGTCTGCTCGGCTGGCTTCAGGACCATCGTGCAGCCGGCGCCGAGCGCCGGCGCCGCCTTGCGGGTCGGCATCGCAGAGGGGAAGTTCCACGGCGTGATCCCGGCGGTGACGCCGACCGGCTCCTTGGTGACGACGATCCGACGGTCGGGCCGGTACGTCGGGATCGTGTCGCCGTAGATGCGCTTGCCCTCCTCGCCGAACCACTCGAGGAAGCTCGCGGCGTAGGCGATCTCCACGCGCGACTCGGCCAGCAGCTTGCCCTGCTCGGCGGTCAGCAGCGCCGCGAGCTCGTCGGCGCGCTCGAGCATGAGGTCCGACCAGCGGCGCATGATCCGCGCGCGGTCGGCGGCGAGCATCCCCCGCCAGCCGGGCAGCGCGCGCTGCGCGGCCACGA
>DATNGY010000479.1:0-8818 GCA_035605735.1 Solirubrobacteraceae bacterium | reverse complement strand
TCGATGAAGCCGTCGGTCACCTTGAAGGCGCCGCCGAACACGCCGATGTCCTCGCCCATCACGAGGACGCGCTCGTCGGCGCGCATCTCGGCGCGCATGCCGTCCGAGATCGCCTGGAGGTAGGTCATCGTGCTCATGCGCGGAACCCGCTCCAGGGGGAGTTGCCGTCCTCGAGCAGCGCCGGCTCGTCGGCGAACACGCGCAGCGTCGCGTCCTCGCCTTCGGGCATCGGCCCGGCGAGCGCCTTCTCGACGGCCGCGTCGATGGTCGCCTTGACCTCGGCGCGCAGCGCGTCGACGTCGACGCCGAGCTCCGCCACGCGGCGGACCTGGCGGTCGATCGGGTCCTTGCGCCGCCACTCCTCGATCTGCTCGGCGGGGACGTACTTCATGTCGTCATGCGCGGCGTGGCCGTGCATGCGCATCGTCACGGCCTCGATCAGCGTCGGGCCGTCGCCCGCGAGCGCGCGCTCGCGCGCCACCCGCGTGGCCTCGAACATCGCCTCGACGTCGTTGCCGTCGACGCTCACGCCCGGGAAGCCGTAGGCGGCCGCGCGCTCCACCGGATCGACCGCGAACTGCGAGGCGGTCGGCGTGGAGTAGGCGTACTGGTTGTTCTCGAGGATGAAGATGACCGGCAGCTTCTGCACGCCGGCCCAGTTCATGGCCTCGTGGAAGTCGCCGCGCGACGTCGAGCCGTCGCCGAACCACGTGATCGCGCAGCGTCCCTCGCCGCGCAGCTTGAAGGCCATCGCCATGCCGGTGGCGACGAGCATCATGTCGGGCAGCATCGAGACCATCCCGACGCAGCCGAGGCGGAAGTCACCGAAGTGCACGTTGCCGTCGCGCCCTCCGGTCACGCCGCCGTCGCGGCCCATGTACTGGGCGATGACGCGCGCGGGCGTGACGCCCCGGACGAGATGCGCGCCGAGGTCGCGGTGGAGGACGCAGAGCCGGTCCTCGGGCGCCATCGCGAAGGCCGCGCCGACGGAGACCGCCTCCTGCCCGTACCCGTCGTAGAACGAGCCGGGAACCTTGCCCTGGCGGTAGAGGTTCATCGCGCGCTCCTCGATGCCCCGCATCAGGAGCATGTAGCGCAGCAGCGCGATCCGGTCGTCGAGCGTCAGGTGCCCGGCGGCGCCGGACGCATCCGAGACCTCGGCGCCCGCGGCATTGGTGGCCATGGAAGGTGTTGCCTTTCGTGATCGGGGGCCGCCGCGGGATCGCCGCCGCAGGCCCGTCGCTCGCGCCCGCGGCCGGGATCTCCGGCCCGACGGGCGCCCTCTCACCTCACGCCGCAGGATAGGCGACCGGCCTACGCTATCGGCACGATGGGCGAGGCGCTGTGGCGCAGCCGCTTGCGATGGAGGATGCGGGGGGCCTGGCAGTGGCCGACGTTCGCGGCCGCGCTCGTCGTCGACACGCTGCTGCTCTCGGTCCTGCCCATCGCCGGCGATCGGGCCCCCGGGCCGTTCCCCGCGTTCCTGCTCGCCGGCTTCTTCAACCTCGTCGTCGTCGCGGTCGGGGCGCCGCTCGCGGGCGCATGGCTGCGTCGCCGGCGCCGAACGATGCCCAAGGTCGTGGCCGACGACCGGGCCGGAACGGTCCTCCTCGTCGCGCTCGCGGGCGTGCTCGTCGTGCTCGGCCTCGCGCATCGCCCGGCGGTGAGCGCCGAGCGCGACGCCGTCGCCGCCCAGGCGGAGCAGGCGCGGCGGTTCGTGCTCGGGCAGGCGCCGCGCGCCTATCGCGCCAACGTGGAGCGGATGGACACGTGGAAGCAGGGCCCGAACCTCTATCGCACGTGCGTGCCCGGGCCCGACCCGACGCGCGACTTCTGCGTGCTCGTCACGACCGACCAGGATCCGCCCGGGATCACGCGCGACCCCGACCAGCGCCCGAACGCGACGATCGCCGGCCCAGACAACCCAGGCCGTCAGACGGGCTGAGGTATCGCGAAGCGCAGGTCGACGACGGTGCCCGGATCGCCGTCGGCGAGGACGCACTCGTCGCTCAGGACGTGTATGAGCGGCAGACCGAGCCCGGGGCCCGGGCTGTCCGGGCGCGGGCGCAGTCCGCGGCCGTGGTCGGCCACGCGGACCGCAAGCGACCCCTCGCGCCGGCTCGCGTCGACCTCGACGGTGCCCGGCTCGTCGTGGTCGAGATACGCGTGCACGACCGCGTTCGTGCACGCCTCGGAGACGGCGAGCGCGATGTCCGAGGCACGCCGCGCCGACGCGCCGTGATCGCACGCGAACGCCGCGACGGCGTGCCGAGCCACCGCAACGGCGTCGGGGGTCGCCCGCATGACGCGGTGCAGGCCGGGATGCGTCTCGTGGCTCACGGGCACTGGTCCGTGGCTTCCCGGCAGCCGACGTGCCAAACCTTCGAAAGCCGGTCCGAGCGTTGCGCTGACTGCGATTCGCCCCGCCCATGGCAGGTGCGCCTCGCGGTCAGGCGGTGCGCGTGCGTTTGTTGGTCTTTGGGGTGGAGCGTTCGTCGAGTTGCAGTTCGCGTTCCGCGGTGCGGCCCTGCAACTCAGCCGCCCTGGGTGAACGCAACGGGCTCGGTGATGGCGGCGAAGGGCCGGTGCATGAACTCGAGCTTCTGATCGAGGCCGATCAGGGCGAAGAGCGCATGGATCGTCGCGCCGCCGCGCACGACGACGAGCCGGCCACCCGCGCGCCTGATGCGACGGTCGGCGGCGAGGATCAGCGTCGCGGCGCTGGCGTCGATGAACTCGAGCGCGCGCAAGTCCAGGACGACCAGGGGCGCATCGGCTTGCGCGCGATGCAGCGCCTCGTCGAGCTGCGACACCGCGGCGATGTCCAGCTCTCCGGCCAGCGTCACGCGGGCTACGCGTCCGGTGCCGGAACGCAGGCAGGTGAAGGGAGGCGATCCCAGTGAGGGGGTGGGCTCGGGGCCCGCCCACGTCATTTCGCGCACCGCACTTCCTCGCTCTCGCGTAGCTGGCGAACAAGGAAGTCAGGTGACGCCGCTCAGCCCGCGATCAGGAGCCGGGCCTCGTCGCGCAATGCCCTCCGGCCAGAAGGAATACCCGGTCTGGTCGCGAGTACACAGCGCAATTTGCGCCAAGCGCCCGCGACGAGAGACGTGCGGAGGGGTGGCCGGCGAGCGGAATCTGACCGCCGTCAGGCCGCCACGGAGCCGGCAGTCGCCGGCTTGCGCTTTGCGGCGACCTGCTCGGCTCGCGGCCGCTTGACGTCCCAGACCAGCCCGAGCCGCTCGAACATGCGGATCACGGCGAAGGACGGGTCGATCTGGGAGCGGCGCAGGCCGTGCTGCGCGGAGGTGGGGAAGGCGTGGTGGCTGTGGTGCCACCCCTCGCCGAGCGCCACGAGCGCCACGAGCCAGTTGTCGCGGCTCTCGTCGTCCGTGGCGAAGGAACGCCGACCGTACATGTGGCAGATCGAGTTCACGCTCCACGTGCCGTGGTGCAGCAGGAAGACCCTGACCAGCCCGCCCCAGAGGAATGCGGTGAACGCCGCGAACCAAGAGCCGCCGGACAAAAGGAAGCCGGCGAGAGCGGGAAGGAGCAGCCCGAGCAGCACCCACAGCGGGAAGAGCTTGTCGATGCGCCGGATCACCGGGTCCCTGCGCAGGTCGGGGGCGAAGCGACGCGCGGACGAGTGCTCGCCCTCGAACAGCCAGCCGACGTGAGAGTGCCAGAGGCCGGACACCACACCGCGCACCCCGTTGCCTGCGTGCGTGTGCGGGCTGTGGGGATCGCCCTCCTCGTCGGTGAACACGTGGTGGCGGCGGTGGTCGGCCACCCAATGGATGACCGCCCCTTGGACCGACATCGATCCGAGGATCGCAAGCGTCGCGCGCAGCCAGGGCTGGGCCTCGAACGCGCGATGGGTGAGCATGCGATGAAAGCCGATCGTCACGCCGAAGCCGACGAGGAGGTAGGCGACGGCGAGGATCGCGAGGTCGCGCCAGGAGACCGCGCCACCCCAGAGCAGCCACAGCGCGACGAGGAAGCCGACGAAGGGGAGGACGACGGCGACGACGGTGATGCGGCGCTCCAGCGGCGACGCGGCGGGGTGCGGACTGGCCTGGACCTTGGGCATGTCCTAGCAATGCACAAATCTGCGCCCGTTCAACCCACCACAAACCAACGACTCTGCGCCCAGAACTATCACCGTCTGATAATCCGCCGGCGGGCGCGACGAGGGGCCCGGTGATCGCCGGGCCCCTCGAGACGTCCTCGACGGTTGTGCCTAGGTGCGGGCGAGCTCGCGCTCGGTCGCCTTCAGCACGCCGGCGCGCCCCTTGTGCGCGCTCTCGTAGGCGCGAACCTGCTTGGCGCGATCGTCGTCGGCGTCGGAGAGCGCGCTGCTCACGTCGGCGGCGGTCTGATCGTCATAGCCGGCCCACGGCTCGGCGCCGCGCAGCGACGTGATGCGGCTCAGAATCGTGGTGCGGTTCTGGTTCTTGCGCTCGTAGGCGTCGACCTTCGCCAGGTCGATCTGCGAGAGCTCGCCGAGCTTGCCGCTGATCTCGTCCGCGGTGAGCTCGTCGTATCGCGCGATCGCCAGGTCGCCCTCGGATGCGACCGCGCCCTTCACCTGGCCCTCGGCCCGGGCGACGCCGGGGACCTTGCGCGCCTGGCGCGCGGTCCGCTTGGCGCTCGTCGCGGTCTTGCGCGTCCGCTTGCGGGCGGCCTCGCCGACCTCGCGGACGGCGTCGGCGGCGCCCGTGGTCGTCACGTCGTAGGAGGACGCGCCCCCGACGTCGGCGCGAACGACGGCATCGGTGAGCTTGGGGATCTCGCGCAGAACGCGGGCGAGCATCCGCTCCTCGTCGGCGCGGATCGAGGCGGCCAGACTGGCGGTCTCGTCGTCGCCTACCTTCTGGGCGAGGCGCTCCAGCGCCGTGTAAGTGGCGATCTCCAGCGCCTCGGAGGCGTAGGCGTCCTTGGCGTTCTTGAGGACCTTCTCCTCGCCGCCCGACCCGCGCACGAGCTGCCACGGGGCCATGCTGAGGGCCACGGCTTGGCCGACGGCGCTCTCCATCACGCCGAAGAGGGCCGTCACCGGGTTGCCGCCGTTATCGAGGGCCCCGAGGCGCTCACGGACACGCTCGGCGTGGCGGTGGGTCTCGTTGAGATGGCTCTCGAGCGCCGAGCGATACGACCCGCGGGGCGTCATCGCGATCTGCGACTCCAGCGCGCGGGCGAGCGCCTGCTCGCTGGCGTGCGCCTCGTCGAGGTACTGCACGACCTTCTGCTGGTCTGCGTTCATGCGACGTCCAATCGTCGAGGAGGGTCTCCGGGACGGTCGGACCGAAGAGAAGAGAGACTCGGCGCCGGCGGGAGACAGCGAGGCCGGCGCTGACCGTCGAGGTCAGGCGCTACCCACCGTACGGCCTCGATGAGCATCGATCGTCCGTTGTGTGTCCTCACTCACACATGCCGAGCGACGATGTCAGAGCGCGAGGACCAGCGGACGCTCGAGCAGCGACCGGATGCGCCCGAGGAAATCGGCCGCCTGCGCTCCGTAGAGGATGCGGTGGTCGCAGGTCAGTGTCAGCCGCATGACCTCGTGCACGACGACCGCGCCCTCCCGCGCGACCGGCGTGGGACGCATCGCGCCGATAGCGAGGATCGCGGCCTGCGGCGGGTTGATGACCGCGGTGAAGCTCGCGATCCCGTAGTCGGAGAGGCTCGAGACCGTGAACGTCGCACCGCCGAGCTCGGGCGGCGTGATCGCGTTCGCCCGCACGCGCTCCGCGAGCGCGCGCGCGTGGCGGGCGATGGCGTCGAGCGACTTGCGGTCGGCGTCGAAGATCGTCGGGACGACGAGCGCGTCGTGGGCCGCCATCGCGACGCCGACGTTGACGCGGTCGTGGAGCTCGAAGCGCCCGTCGCGGTAGGACGCGTTCGCCCGCGGGTGCTCGCGCAGGGCCAGCGCGGCGGCCTTGACCACGAGGTCGTCGATCGTGGGGACGGGCTCGCGCCCGGCCTCCTCGAGCTGCGCGCGCAGCGCGGCGGCGGCCTCCATGTCGGCGTCGACGGAGAGCGTGAGCTCGGGGATCGTCGCCTTGGACTCGGCTATTCGCCGCGCGACGACCTGCTGGGCGCGCGTCGGCTCCTCGACGGTGACCTCGCCCCGGGGGGGACCGGCGCGCGGCACGTCAGCGGGCGCGGGCTCGACCGGCGCAGGCGACCGCGCGCCGTCCCTCCCGAGCGCGGCGATGACCGCGCCGACGGCGAGCGTCTCGCCCTCCTGGGCGACGATCTTCAGCGTCCCCTCCGCATCGGCCGCGTACGTCGCCGTCGCCTTGTCGGTCTCGATCTCGACCAGCTCGTCGCCGCGGGCCACCTCGTCGCCGTCGGCCTTGAGCCACTTGAGGATCGTGCCCTCCTCCATCGAATCCGAGAGGCGGGGCATGACGACGTCGGGCATGGCGCGCCGGGACGTTAGCTCAAGCGTCGTGGCGTTCGCCGGGGCCGCGCGCGCGGCGGGCGGCGGAGGTCCGCGTCGCCCTCGAAGCTCGCCCAGCGCTCGAGGAACTCGCGGTCGTCGAGGGCCCGCAGGTCGGCGCGCAGGAGCGCGAGCACGCGCTTGGCGTCGCGGCCGAGCAGGTCCCAGAAGAGCACGACTTCGCCCTCGGCGACGTCCACGACCTCGACGTGATCGGTGCGCTCGGGGTCCATGCGGACGGGCAGGCCCGAGCCGCGGCGCACGATCAGCCGGTAGCGGTCCTTGGCCCTCACCGCGCGAGCGCCTCCGCCGCGCGCTCGAGCTCGTCGTCGCCGTGGAAGACGCCGCCGGACGGCGTCCAGACGGCCGGGACGTCGCGCACGCCGCGCTGCGCGGCGGCGTCGGTGGCCGCGTCGAGCGCGTCGGCCACCGACCGCAGCTCGATCGCCTTGAGCACCGCCGCCGGGTGCATCTCGCACGCCGCCGCGGCGAGGACGACGCCGTCGGCGTCCTCGAGCGAGCGCCCGCCCGCGAAGGCCTGGCGGAAGGCCGCGAGCGCGTAGGCGACCGTCTTGCCGAGGCCCTTCGCGTACGTCGCTGCGCGCATGACGAGCGTGCTGTCGAACGGGAAGGGCTCGGGCCAGCGCAGCGGCTGGAGCCCGCGCGCGGCGGCCGCGCGCTCGACGCGGGCGAGCGCGATGTCGCGCTCCTCGGCACAGCGGAACGCGTCCCAGCGCTCGGGCGCGGGCAGCCCGTCGGCGCGCACGGGTACCCACTCGCAGGGCACGGGCATGAGCGCGAGGACGCGCTCGGCGCTCAGGTACGCCTCGGGCGAGGCGACGTCGAAGAAGAAGGCAGGGGTGGGCGGGCCCCCCTTTTCAGCCGTGGATGAGCCAGCCATCGGCGGCGCGCGCCGCCTCCATGACGGCCTCCGACAGCGTCGGATGGCCGTGGACGATCCGCGCGACCTCGGGGTAGCCGCCCTCGAGGAGCTTGACGTTGACGAGCTCCTGGATGAGCTCGGTGGCCTTCGAGCCGACGATGTGGCCGCCGAGCAGCTCGCCGTAGCGGGTGTCGCCGACGACCTTGACGAGCCCGGTGCGGTCGCCGAGCACGGTGCCCGCGCCCACCGCGCCGTACTGGAGCTTGCCAACGGTGACGTCGAAGCCTTGCTCGCGGGCCTGCTGCTCGGTCAGGCCGAAGCTCGCCACGTTGGGCGAGCAGAACGTGGCGCGGGGGATGTCGTCGTATTCGATCGGGTGGGTCTCGCCGCCCGCCGCGTCCTCGACCGCGATGATTCCCTCGTCGGAGGCCTTGTGGGCGAGCGCCGGCCCATGGACGAGGTCGCCGATCGCGTACACGCGCTCGGCGCTCGTGCGCAGCCGGCCGTCGACCTCGACGAGCCCGTCGCCGTCGAGCTTCACGCCGGCCTCCTCGAGGCCGAGGCCGTCGACGTCCGGGCCGCGGCCGGCGGCGATGACGAGCCAGTCCGCCTCGCCTTCCTCGCCGCCGTGGCGGAACTTGACCGAGCCGTCCGTGCTCTGGACGTCCTCGACGAACGTCTTCGTGAACACGTCGATGCCCTGGCGCTTGAAGCCGCGCTCGGCGACCTTCGACACGTCGGCATCCTCCGTCGGCAGGACGCGCTCCAGGCCCTCGAAGAGCTGCACCTCGGTGCCGAGCCGCGCGTAGGCGGAGGCGATCTCCGTGCCCGATGCGCCCGCGCCGACGACCGCGAGCCGCCGCGGGAGCTCCTCGAGGCCCCACGCCTCCTCGGTGCCGATGACGCGGCCCCCGAAGCTGGCGCCGGGGATCGGCTTCTTGACCGACCCCGTGGCCAGCACGACGCAGCGCCCGACCTCGACCTCGTCGCCGTCCACCGTGACGTTGCCGCCGGCGGTCAGCGCTCCCCGCCCCTCGAGCACCTCGATGCCGTTCTTCTTGAAGAGCCCGGCGACGCCGCCGGTCAGCGTCTTGACGACCTTCTGCCGGCGCGCGCCGACCGCCGCGAAGTCGACCGACGGCTCGGCCACCGAGATCCCGAAGTCATCGGCCTCGCGGACCTCGTCGAGCACGTCGGCGACGCGCAGCACGGCCTTCGCGGGGATGCACGCGTAGTTGAGGCAGCGCCCGCCGACGCGGTCGGATTCGACGACCGCGATGGACATCCCGAGCTGCGCGGCGCGGATCGCGGCGACGTAGCCGCCGGGACCCGAGCCGATGACGACGCAGTCGTACGAGCGGTCGGCCATGGCGACGGTCCACCCTAACGAACCCGCTCGCGCGCGGGCCCGCGCGGCGCCTGGAGCCGACCCATGACGCGGACGAGCTTCCAGAACAGCCACCCGGCGGCGAGCGCGAACGCGAGGCAGA
>DATNGY010000478.1:0-2268 GCA_035605735.1 Solirubrobacteraceae bacterium | reverse complement strand
CCTCGGGCAGGCCCTCGGGACGCTCGCGCAGCTCCAGACCGGCGGCATCGAGCTCGTCGCGGAGGTGCTCGGCGATGGCGAGCGCAGCGGTCAGGCCGGTCGAGCGGATCCCGCCCGCGCACGCGTAGCGCTCGGCACCGTCGACGACGAGCTGGTAGTCGCCGTGCTCGGTGGCCGCCCGCAGCCCGGCGTACGTCGCGGTGACCTCGTGCTCGAGCAGCGCCGGCACGATCCGCTCGCCGCGCTCGCACAGGTACGCGAGGCCCTCGGCCGTCGTGCCGGTGTCGGTCTTGTCGGCGACGTCGACGGCGGTCGGACCGAGGAGGACGTTGCCGAAGACGGTCGGGGCGACGAGGACGCCCTTCGTCGTGGCGGTCGGGACCGGCAGCAGCACGTGGCGCACGAGCGGGCGGCTGAGCTTGTCGAAGACGACGAGCTCGCCGCGCCGCGGCGTGACGGTGAAGCCGTCGCGGCCGGCCATGCGGTGGACCGTGTCGGAGTGCAGCCCGGCCGCGTTGACCAACCACCGCGCTCGCAGGCCGCCGCGCGACGTGAGGACGTGCCACGCGCCGTCGGCGGGCGGCTCGAGGCCGGTGACGCGCTCGCCCAGGCGCAGCTCGGTTCCGGCCAGGACGGCCTGTGTCGCGCAGGCCAGCGGCGGCGTCCAGGGACAGACGACGTGCTCGTCGGGCACCTCGAGCGCGCCGAGGGCGCCGGGGCCGAGGTGCGGCTCGCGGCGGTAGAGCTCGTCGCGCGCGACGTCGCGCACTCGCGGGTAGCCGTTGCTCTCCGCGTCGGCACGGATCGCGGGCAGGCGCGCGAGCTGCTCCTCGCTCCAGGCCACGAGCAGCGCGCCCGTGCGCTCGATCGGGACGCCGACCTCCTCGGCGTAGCGCGAGAGCAGCCCGTGCCCGCGGGCGACGAGCCGCGCCTCGAGCGTGCCCGGCTTCGCGTCGAAGCCGGTGTGGAGGATCGCCGTGTTCGCCTTGCTCGTCCCGGCCCCGACGTCGGCGCCGGACTCGACGAGCACGAGGCGCAGGCGGAAGCGCGAGAGCTCGCGGGCGACCGCGGCGCCGACGTCGCCGGCGCCGACGATCGCGACGTCGTAGGGCTCGACGCCGGTCATGGGAACGCCACCGTACGCGGGCGCGGCGTGAGAAGGTGAGCGGCGTGGACGGAGTGCGCATCGGCAGCTTCCCGCCCGGCGCCCGGCTGCCCGCGGGCGCGGACGCCCGCCGGCGGCTCCTCGACCGCGCCGTGGCCGCCGGGGTCGATCACCTCTGCGTCGGAGACCACGTGAGCTTCTTCGTCGGGGCCGGCGTTGACGGACTCGTGGCGGCGACCGCCCTGCTCGCCGCTCAGGAGCAGCTGCCCGTCTACGTCGGGCTCTACCTGCTCCCGCTGCGCCATCCGGTGCCCGTCGCCCGGCAAGTGGCAACGATCGCCGAGCTCGCGCCGGGCCGCCTGACCCTCGGCGTCGGCATCGGGGGCGAGGACCGCCACGAGGTCGAGATCTGCGGCGTGGACCCAAGGACGCGCGGACGGCGCATGGACGAGTGCTTGGCGGTCGTGCGCGCGCTGCTCTCCGGCGAGCCGGTGACGTTCCACGGCGCGTTCGTCGACCTCGACGACGCGCTCATCCTCCCCGCGCCCGACCCGCCCGTGCGGCTCGTCGTCGGCGGCCGGTCGGCGGCCGCCGTCGCGCGGGCGGCGCGCCTCGGCGACGGGTGGCTGGGCATCTGGGTCTCGCCGGCGCGCTTCGCGGGGGCCGTCGCCGAGATCGAGGAGCAAGCCCTGGCCGCCGGGCGCGCGGACGTGCGCTTCGAGCACGCGCTCAACGTCTGGTGCGGCTTCGGGCCAACCGCCGGGCGGGCGCGAGCGGCGCTCGCGGACGCCATGGAGGCCTTCTACCACATCCCGTTCGACGCCTTCGAGCGCTACTCCCCCGCCGGATCCCCGGAGGCGGTCGCCGCGTTCCTCGCCCCCTACGCGCAGGCGGGCTGCCGGTGCTTCAACCTCATTCCGTGCGCGGCCGACGAGGCGGCCGCCATCGCCGGCGCGGGCGAGGTGGCCCGGATCCTCGGCGCGCCGGCGAGCCCCGGAGCGGCCACCGGCACCCGCTGATCAGGCCGGATGCGCCTGGCGCAGCCGGACGCCGGCGTGGTGCTCGACGGTGTCGCCGAGCGCGCGCTCGGCCTGGCGCAGCGCGCGGTCGGGCGCCTCCGGCGCCCGCGCGAGCGGCGCGGCGAGCGCCTGCGTCATGAACCC
>DATNGY010000477.1:0-2846 GCA_035605735.1 Solirubrobacteraceae bacterium | reverse complement strand
AAGGGCCACATCGGCACCGACCGCGAGGGCGGCACGGGCTTCAGGTACTTCCGCGGCTGGACGCAGGGCAAGTTCCAGGCCTGCCCCGGCCAGTTCGGCTGCTGGCAGACGATGACCCCGTGGGTCGAGATCACCGTCCGTCGCGGCGGAGCGGCTTCCTACAGGACCGGCGGCTGATGACCCGGCCCGCGGACCCGGCGACGCCCGACCGCGGACGGCGCACGACCGCCGCTTGGGTCCTGGCGGCGCTCCTGGCCGTGGTCGTCGGGCTCTTCTTCCCTCCGCTGTTGCCCGTGGTGGCGATCGCGCTCATCGTCGGCGGCGTGAGCCTGCGCCGCGGCGCGGCGACGCCGGCCGAGCGCGCGACCGCGACTGCCGTCATCGCGGGCGGCGTCGTGCTGCTCGTCGTGAGCCTCGTCGTCATCCTCGGCCTGGTCTCCGTCGATTCCGGCGGCGACAGCGCGTCGGTGGTCGTCCGGTGAGCCTGCACGAGCACCTGCTGAGCGCCGAGGGCCACGGCCGGCTCGCGTTCCGCGCGGACTGCCCGCGCTGCCGGGTCGAGCGCCTGGTCGGCCCGCCGCCCCGCGAGGTCGCGGTGCCGACGCGAGCGACGGCCGGGCTGGTCGCAGGCGTGCTCGCCGCGAGCTCGACGCTGGCGACGGTGCCGATCGCCGCGAGCGGCCCGGCGACGGCCGCGGCGGCGTCGAACCCGACGGGCGTCGAAGAGGAGAGCGAGGGCGAGCCGTCCGAGGATCCGGGGGACGGAGGGTCGACGGTGCAGGAGGGCGTCGCGGACTCTGGCTCCAACGGGATCGCCGAGAGCGAGGATCCGACGCTCGCCGACCCCGAGGCTCCCGCGGCGCCCGCGGCCCCCGCACCCGCACCCGCGCCGACGCCGCCACCGGCGACGCCCGCGCCGCCGGTCGCAGCGACGCCTGCGCCGCCGCCGACCCCAGCCGCGCAGACGCCGCCGGCGCCCGCGGTGACGCAGGCGACGCCGACGGCCACGACGCCGACCCCCGCGGTTGCGACCACCACCACGCCGGCGCCACCGGCCGCGACTACGACGACGCCGCAGCCGGCGCCGGCCCCGTCGGTCGAGCCCGAGTCCGGGACGCAGGCCGCGCTCGGGGTCGGCGAGGCGCCCGAGCGGAAGGCCAAGCCCGAGCACAGGCGCCAGCCGCAGCGCCCCGCGCAGGCCGCACCGAGGGTCACGACCGCTGCGCCGGCTCCGGCCCCCGAGCCCGCGCCGGCTGCGACGCCGGTGCCGGGGCCGGCGCCCGCCTCGGCCGCGCCCGCGGCGGCGCGCCCGGCCACCGTGCCGGTGGCGGCGAAGGTCACAGCGCCCGCGGCGGCGCGCCCGGCCACCGTGCCGGTGGCGGCGAAGGTCACCGTCCGCGCGGGCGACGCCACGCACGTCGTTCGGGCCGGGGAGTCGTTGTGGTCGATCGCCCGCGCGCTCGCCGGGCCGGCCGCGTCCTCCGCCAGGGTCGCCGCGCTCGTCCAGGAGCTTTGGCAGCTCAACGCGGCGCGGATCGGGACCGGCACGCCGGACCTGATCCACCCGGGCGACGCGCTGCGCCTGCCCCGCAGCGCCTCGGCGTAACTACCCCAGGACGCCCGTCCGCGGCCCGCGCGCGGTCACGACGCGCCCGTCGCGCAGCCGCACGACGAGCGTGCTCTCGGCGAACTGCACGGACGCGGGGAAGACCGCGAGGAAGGCGCGGCCACGGGCGGCGAGCGGGACGTCCACGAGCCGCCCCGCGGCGATGACCTGCACCGCGGCGACGCGGGAGCCCGCCACGCCGTAGAGGACGACGCGGCTCGCCGCCACGCCGATCGCCGGGAGCGCCGGAGCCCAGGCGTAGCGGACCCCGCGCACAGGCGCCGCGCACGTGACGTCGCCCGTGAAGAACGGCGGCGCTGGGATGCGCGGCGGGTCCTGCTGGAAGCCGACGCAGACCCGCCCGCCCGAGGACCGGGTGCGCGCGCTCCACGTCCAGCGTCCGCCGTCGGGGTCGGCGGCGCGCACGCGCTCGGCGGCGCCCGTCGGCACCCGCCGGCGCTCTCCCCCCGCGAGCACGGCCGTGACGCGCAGCCGGCTCGGGTCGACGTAGCCGGCGAAGACGAGCACGGCCGCGCCGCGCCGCGCCCGCGCGACGCGCGGGCCTTCGACGCCCGCGACCGTGAGGCGCCGCAGCGCGGGGGAGAGGGCCGTGACGACCGTCGTCGGGTGTCGCGGCCCGCCGAGCAGCGTGAGCGTGGTGGCCAGGCCGCGCGTTCGCGTCCAGCCGCACTCGCGGTGGCGCCCCGGCCTGCCCACGCGCCGGAGCGCCACGCAGCGCAGGCGACCGAAGCCGCGCTCGACCTGCGCGCGCCAGCGCGGGAAGCCGCCGCGGGCGGCGGCGACCACCGGCGGGCCGAGCGCGCGCAGCGGCGCGTGGCGCGCGAGCCGCCGCGAGCCGCGGCAGCGCCCGCCGTCGACGACGTCCCCCGCACGCAACCGTTGGCGGTGCGCGGGGCTGAGGCCGCGGATGCGCCAGAGCTCGCCCGGCCGCGGCTGCAGCTCGCCGCCGAGGACCGCGACGGTGCCGTCGAGCCTGGCCGTCAGCGCGGTCTGGGCCTCGACGACCCGCGGCCCCGTGCCCTCGAGGTAGCGCACGACGGCGAAGCGCGCCGGGCTCACGAGCGCGCCCTGGGCCTCCTGCCCCGACAGGGCGACGCCCACGAACGCGACGTCGACGCGCGCCGGGCCGCCGCCCCGGACGCAGCTCAGCGCCGACGCCGAGTTCGCGAGCACGAGCGCGAGGAGCACGGTCGCCGCTGCGGCGACGAGAACAGGTGCG
>DATNGY010000476.1:0-4460 GCA_035605735.1 Solirubrobacteraceae bacterium | reverse complement strand
CGCGCCGCGGTGCTCGCCGCGGGGCCGGCCGCCGCGGCCGCGCTCGTCCTGCTCGCCACGGGCACGGTCCAGGCCCCCGACGTCGAGGGCTGGCTGACCAGCTTGGCCGAGTCGCTCGGCGCGTGGACCTACGCGGTCGTCGGGGCGCTCGCGTTCCTGGAGACCGGCGCGTTCGTGGGCCTGATCGCCCCGGGCGAGACGGCGGTCGTGCTCGGCGGCGTCGTCGCGGCCGAGGGCGGCGTCAGCCTGCCGCTGATGCTCCTGATCACCTGGAGCGCGGCCGCGCTCGGCGATCTCGCGAGCTTCTGGCTCGGCCGCCGCCTCGGGCGGCGCTTCCTGATCGAGCACGGTCCGCGCATCGGCGTCACCGCCCCGCGGCTCGAGCGGGTCGAGGGCTTCTTCGACCGCCACGGCGGCAAGGCGATCCTGCTCGGCCGGTTCGTCGGCCTCGTGCGCGCGATCGCGCCGTTCCTGGCCGGCTCGTCGGGGATGCCGTTGCGGCGCTTCGTGCCCTACGACGTGATCGGCGCCGGTCTGTGGTCGTCGACCTTCATCCTCCTCGGCTACGTCTTCTGGCAGAGCTTCAGCCAGCTCCTGGAGTACGCGAAGAAGGGCGCGTTCGCGCTCGGCGTCGTCATCGTCGTCATCGTCGGCCTCGTCTGGGCCATGCGCTGGCTGCGCGTCGCGGAGCATCGCGCGCAGGCGCGCGCGTGGCTGGCGCGTCAGGCGCAGCGCCCGGCGCTCGCGCCCGTCGCGCGCGCGCTGCGCCCCGCCGCGCGCGCCGCCGCTCCGCCCGC
Source organism: Solirubrobacteraceae bacterium (assembly GCA_035605735.1). Lineage (GTDB taxonomy): Bacteria > Actinomycetota > Thermoleophilia > Solirubrobacterales > Solirubrobacteraceae > JAOPZW01. Next base: position 3,663 of record DATNGY010000476.1, on the reverse strand, counting down.
GCGGTTCGTCTGGGACCGCGTCACGCCTGGCGAGCTCGGGCTGCAGCTGACGACGCTGTCGGCGGTCGCGTGCGTCGGCGTGTTCGCGTTCGTCGCGCTGACGATGCGCGTCAGCGAGGCGACCTACGCGTTCGGCGACCGGGCGGTCCTGCGGATAGCCGACGAGCTTCACGCGGGGGCGCTCGTCTCGGTCGCGAAGGTCGTCACCGCGCTCGGCTCGCTCGCCGCCGTGCTCGTGCTCGTCGGCCTGACCTGCGCGTTCCTCGTCACCCGGAGCGAGCTGTGGCGGGCCGCGGTGCTGGCGGTCGCCCTCGGGCTCACGTACGCCTTGGTCCACGTGACGAAGGCCGCCGTCGACCGCCCGCGGCCCGCGGGCGCGCTCGTGGCGAGCGACGGCTCGAGCTTCCCCTCCGGGCACGCGGCCTACGCGATCGCGTGGATCGCCGTCGCGGTCGTGCTCAGCCACGTGCTGCCGACGCTGGCGTCGCGCTTCGCGTTCGTCGTCGTCGCGCTCGTGCTCGCGGCCGCGGTCGGGGTGAGCCGGCTCTACCTGCGCGTCCACTACCTCTCCGACGTGCTCGCCGGCTGGGGCGGGGCGGCGGCGATCTTCGCGCTCTGCGGCGCGCTCGCGCTCGTCATCGGGCACGTACGGAACAATGTGCGGGCACCCGCATGACGAACGAGCAGATCATCTACCTCGTGGCCGTCAGCTCGGGCGTGCTCGGGCTGATCGTGTACGTCTGGCTCATCCTCGTCCCGGCCTGGAACGCGTACTGGCGCGTCTGGGAGCGTCTAGCCGCCAGCTTCCTGAGCCTGTACGTGCTCGCCGGGTTCGCGCTCGTCGGGGCGGCGGGCGGAGCGGCGGTCATCTGGTTCTGGGACCGCCTGAGCGCATGATGGCCGTGCGCCCGTAGAATCGGCTCGATGTCCACCCCGGCGCGCGATACGGCGACGGGGCTCGACCTGGCCGCGCTGGACACGATCGCCGACGCCGTCGAGTCCGGCGCGGGGCTTCCCGAGGTCGTCCGCGCGGCCGCTCGGGCCCTGGACGCGAGCCTCGTGCTCTCGGACCGCGCGGGCGCGGTCATGGCCGTCGCTGCCCGCTCGCAGGCCGACGAGCGCGCGCTGCTCTCCGATGCGCCGGGCGTCGAGGCGCTCGAGCTGCGGGTCGCCGACGAGCCGGTCGGCCTCCTGCGCCTGCGGGCGCGCGCCGAGCCGGGGCCTGCGCTGCTGCGGCTCGTCTGCGCACTGATCGCGTCGGAGGTCGAGCGCGTCCGGGCGCCCGAGCGCGCGTCCGAGCAGGCGCTGACGACCTTCGTGCGCACCTTGATGGCCCGTGAGCTCGACGACCGTGACGGCGCGATCGCGCGGGGCGCCGAGCTCGGCCTGGCGCTCGACGACGGCGCGACGGTGCTCGTCGCCCGCGCGCACTCGCTCGTGCCCGAGGACGACGGCTGGCACGCGCGGCTGCTCACGGTCGCGGTCCGCGGGGCGCGCTCCGTCGCGCCCGGCGTCGTCGGGTGCCCCGTCGAACGGCACGGCCCGCCGGCCTCGGGCGCCGAGGCCGCCCTGGTCCTGCCCGGCGTGACCGAGGCGGCGGCCGCGCGCGCGGCCGACGCGGTTCTGCGCGAGCTGCAGGCCGCGCTGCCCGGCCACACGTTCGCGATCGGCCGCAGCCGGCCGGTGACCGATCCGCTCGACCTCCACCGCGCGGGCCACGAGGCGCTGCTCGCCGCCAACGTCGCCGAGGGCGACGCCGCGCGCCCGGTCCTGGCCTTCGAGGAGACCGGTGCTTACCGGCTGCTGCTGAGCGCGATGAGCGAGGATCCCGCGGAGCTTCAGCGCTTCTACGCGGAGACGGTCGAGCCGCTCGTGGCCTACGATGAGCAGTACGAGACCGATCTCGTGCAGACGGTCGAGGCGTTCCTCGACGCCGACGGGAACGTCGCCGGGACCGCGCAGCGGCTCTTCACCCACCGCCACACGGTTCGCTACCGGCTCGAGCGCGTGCGCGAGCTCTCGGGGCTCGACGTCGGATCGACCGACGGGCGCGAGAAGCTCTCGCTCGGGCTCAAGGCGATGCGGGTGCTCGGCATCGCCCATCGCGGCGGGCCGGCGAGCGAGGCGGGCGCGGGCGGCGGCCGCGTCCCGCGGCGCTCGGCGACCGGTCGCACAACTAACGCTTGAGTTTCCATGGGCGGCGGCCGATAGGAGTCCCATGGACCTCGGTCGCCTGTCCGCGCGCGCGCGAGGACGCTGGGCCTCGGTGCTCGGCGTGCTCGTGGCCTGCGGGCTGATCGGCGGCAGCCTGGTGGCGCTCAACCGCGACGTGCTGCCGTTCAGCGGCTGGCCCGTGGCGCAGGGCCCCTCCTCCGGGCGTTCGGTCCTCCCGGACGCGCCGTCTCCGGCGGCGAGGGGAAGCGGCGGAGTAGCCGCTCCGTCCGGTATTGCCTCGCCCGGCGGCGTGCCCGGCCTCGGCCTGCTGCCGTCGGCAACCCGGCCTGGGGTCATCCCGACCGTGACCGCGCCCGGCGCGACGGCGGGTCCCGCAGCGACGGGCGGCGGTGGCGCCGGCATCCGCCGTGGAGGCGGCGGAACGGGGGGCGGCGGCGCCACCGTCACGGGCACCCAGACCGTCGGCACCGCGCCCGCGGGCACGCAGGTCGTCGGGCCCGGCGGCGCAGCGCCTCCGCTGACTGCGGTGCTCGCCCCCGCGCCGGCGTCGACGAGCAACGACAACGACAACGACACGATCCCCAACGCCTGGGAGGTCCAGTTCGGGCTCAACCCGAACAACGCCGCCGATGCCAACCTGGACTCCGACGGCGACGGCCTCACGAACGCGATCGAACGCCGCATCGGCACGAGCCCGATCAGCCGCGACTCCAACGGCGACGGCATCTCCGACGCCTCCGTCGACTCCGACGGCGACGGGCTCTCGAACCTCGTCGAGCAGAACCTGGGCCTCAACCCGGGCGAGAGCGATACGACGGGCAGCGGCATCAACGACGGCAGCGAGGATGCGGACGGCGACGGGGTCCCCAACGCGGTCGAGGTCCAGCTCGGGCTCGATCCCGGCAAGGCCGACAGCAACGGCGACGGGGTCGCCGACGGCGCGGTTGACAGCGACGGCGACGGCATCCCCAACGCGTCCGAGGTGAAGCTGTCGCTGAACCCGGGCAGCGCCGACTCCACGCCGGGAGAGTCCGACAGCGCCCTCGACAGCGACGGCGACGGCCTCTCCAACGCGGCCGAGCTCGCGATCGGCAGCAACCCGAAGGTCGACGACACGGACGGCAACGGCGTCCCCGACGGTGAGGAGGACCCCGACGGCGACGGCGTCCCGTCGGCCAAGGAGGCGGCCGAGGGTCGCAACCCGCTCGTCGCCGACAACCCGCCGCCGGCGGACACGGCGACCTCGACGCCGGACAAGTCCGAGCCGCCGAAGAAGCCCGCGGACGACTCCAAGCACGCCGACGACGGCTCGAAGCCATCGGACAACGGCTCCGAGCCCGCCGACTCGACGGGTCAGGGCCAGCCGGCGGCACCGGCGCCCTCGCCCGCACCTGCGCCTGCGCCGGCGCCCGCGCCCCAGCCCGCGGCGGCCCCCGCGCCGGCGCCCGCTCCCCCAGCGCCCGTGAAGGACCCGCAACCGGATTCCGG
>DATNGY010000475.1:0-4368 GCA_035605735.1 Solirubrobacteraceae bacterium | reverse complement strand
GGCGTTGCCGAAGCGCGCGCGCTGCTCGGAGGCGAACGGAACGGGCCGCGCGAGCCACCGCGCGACCTGCGCCAACCGGGGCAGCGACGGACCGGGCGGCAGGCCTCCGTCCATGAACGCGAGCGTACACTTCGCCGCGATGCCGGCCCCGGCCACCGCGACGCCCGCGGAGATCCGCGACGTCAACGCGCGCTACCACGACGGCGCGGCCGCCGGCTACGACGCCAAGTGGGGCATCGACTTCGGCGCGGTCGGCCGCGCGCAGGTGCTGGGCAAGGTCCGCAAGGCGCTCGGCACGGTGCCGCGCGTGCAACGCTCGCTCGAGATCGGCGCCGGCACGGGTTACTTCACGCTCAACCTCCTGCAGGCGGGGGTCATGCGCGAGGCCGTCTGCACCGACATCTCCCCGGGCATGCTCGACGCGCTCGAGGCGAACGCCGACCGCCTCGGGCTCGACGTCGAGACCCGCGCCTGCGACGCGGAGGAGCTGCCGTTCGACGACGGTAGCTTCGACCTCGTCTTCGGCCACGCGGTCCTCCATCACCTGCCCGACCTCGACCGCGCCTTCGCGGAGCTGCGCCGCGTGCTGCGGCCCGACGGGCGGCTCTTCTTCGCGGGCGAGCCGTCGGTGCGCGGCGATCGCCTCGCGGCGGTTCCCAAGCGCGCGGCGATGGCCGCGGCGCCGCTCTGGCGCCGGGCCCTGCGCGTGCCGCCGGCGCCGACCGGCCACGCCGACGGCGGCCTGGACAACCACGGGCTCGAGCCGCTCGTCGACGTCCACGCCTTCACCCCCGCGCAGCTCGCCACGCTCGCGCGGCGGGCCGGCCTCGCCGACGTCGGCGTGCGCGGCGAGGAGCTGCTGGCCAACTGGTTCGGCTGGACGAATCGCGTGCTCGAGGCGACGGCCGACCCGCAGCGGATCCCGCGCGGCTGGACCCAGTACGCGTTCCGCGGCTACCTGCTGCTCCAGGACGTCGACCGCCGCCTGCTCGAGGGCCGCCTGCCGGCGGACCTCTTCTACAACCTGATCCTCAGCGCGCGGGCACCCGGGTGGCGGGTCACGCCGACGCCAGCTCGCTGACCTGCGTGAGGCGGAAGCTGTTGCCCGACGGGTCGCGGAATCCCGAGTCGATTCCGTAGGGGCGCTCCTCGGGCGGCTCGGAGAACTCGACGCCGCGGCCGCGCAGCTCCTCGAAGTCGGCCTGGACATCCTCGGTGGTGAGGAAGACGGTGCCCGCGAAGCCCTTGGCCATCAGCTCACGGACCTGCTGCGCCGTGGCCTCGTCCATGACCGGCGGGCCCGGGATGGCCATGAGCACGATCGACACGTCGGGCTGCCCGGGCGGGGCGACGGTGAGCCAGCGGAAGTCGCCCAGCTCGGGCAGCGTGACGTCGGCGCGCACCTCCATCCCGAGCTTCTGGGTGTAGAACGCGAGCGCCTCGTCCTGGTCGTGCACCCACAGCTGTGCGTTGGCGATCCTGATCATCGAAGCCTCCTGGCGATCGGGGAGAACGGTCGACGGCCACGCTAGTCGGCGCTCGGCGCGCCGTCTTCTCGAAACGTGCGTCGTTGCGGCCGGGAGAACGCGCGGATCACGCACGTCGGGACGAGCGCCCGCTGCGAGGCGTCGGGGAAGGCCTCGCGGTAGGCCGTCGGCGAGCGGCCGTAGGTGCGCGTGAAGCTGCTCGTGAACGAGCCCACGCTCTGCAGGCCGACCGAGAGGCAGATGTCGAGGACCGAGCGGTCGGTCGAGAGCAGCAGCGCCGCTGCGCGCTCGAGCCGGCGCGTGAGCAGGTAGGCGTGGGGCGACTCGCCGAACGCGCGTTGGAATTCGCGGCTGAAGTGTGCCCGCGACAGGCCCGCGGCGCGGGCAAGATCGTCGACGTCCAGCGGGTCGAAGTAGCGCGCGTCGGCCAGGTCCTTGGCGCGGAGGAGGTGGCGGGCGGGCGGTACGGGCGCGATGCCCCCAGTATCGCGCCGCGCGGCTACGTGTGCCGTCCGCGGAGCGGACATGGTCACTGCGCGCGGCCTTACGCGTGTCGTGCGGCCGCGCGGAAGCGCTCGAGCGCGACCCGGCGCTCGCTCGCGTGGTCGACGATCGGCGCGGGGTAGTCGCGCCCGACGACGCAGCCGGCGGCGCGCTGCTCGCGCTCGCTCAGCGTCCACGGCTCGGCGAGCTTGGCGTCGGGCACGCCCTCGAGCTCGGAGACCCAGCGCCGCACGTAGCTCCCGTCGGGGTCGAAGCGCTGCTGGTGCAGCGCGGGGTTGTACAGGCGCCGGAAGTACGGTGCCGGGTCCACGCCGACCGATGCGATCCACTGCCAGTTGCCATTGTTCTGCGCCGGGTCGCCGTCGAGCAGCAGCCGCTCGAACCACGCCTCGCCCGCGCGCCAGTCGAGGTGCAGGTCCTTCGTCAGGAACGAGCCGACCACGAGGCGCGCGCGGTTGTGCATCCAACCCGTGCGCGCGAGCTGGCGCATGCCGGCGTCGACGAGCGGATGGCCCGTGCGCCCCTCCTGCCAGGCGCCCAGGCGGTCGGGCGCGTCGTCCCACTCCAGCGTGCCCCGGTAGCGCTCCTGGTGCTCCTCGCGCGCGTTGGCGGGGAACGCGAGCAGGACCTGCGCGTAGAAGTCGCGCCAGCACAGCTGGCGCACCCAGGCCTCGGCGCCGCGACCGCCGTGGCGCTGCGCGCGCTCCTCGCACTCGCGGGACGACAGGCAGCCCCAGCGCAGGTAGGCCGACAGCACGGACGTCCCGCGCCGCGCGATGGAGTCCCGGCGCTCGGCGTAGGAGTCGATCGGCCCGCCCAGCCAGCGCTCGAGCGCCGTACGGGCCGCCGCCTCCCCGGGCTCGACGACGGGCGAGGGCGCGCCGCCGTCGAGGTCGAGCGCGCCCGCGGCGGACAGGCGCCCGCGCGCCACGCCCGCGGGCAGCGGCGCCAGCGCGCGCGGCGCGCGGTGCACCGTGCGCCGCCCGCGCTGCGACCAGGCCCGCCAGAACGGCGAGAAGAGCGTGAACGGCCGATCGTCCTGCGTGCGGACCCTCGAGACGTCGACGCAGTAGGCGCCCGTGGTCGGCCGCGGCGCGACGCCGGCGGCACGCAGCGCCGCGGTCACGCGCGCGTCGCGGGCGCGGGCGTAGGGCGCGACGTCGCTCGTCCAGAAGACGGCGCCGGCCTTCGCGTCGGCGGCGAGTTCGAGGAGCTCGCGCTCGGGCCGCCCGCGGCGGACGACGAGGGCCGCGCCGCGCTCCCGCAGGGCGCCGTCGAGCGCGCGCAGGCAGCCGAGCATGAACCGCGCGCGCGGACCCGAGGCGAAGCGGCCGTGCAGGAGCGCGTCGTCGAGGACGAAGACGGGCACCACGCGCTCGAACTCGCGCAGGGCGGCGACGAGCGCGGGATGGTCGTGGACGCGCAGGTCGCGGCGGTACCAGACGAGGGCGGTCGAGGGCATCTCGGTCGGGTACGGCCGCCGTACACTCAGCGACCATGCCCGATCGCGTGGTGCGCGACTTCCCGCTCTTCCCGCTCGGGGTCGTGGCGCTCCCCGAGGAGCTCGTCCCGCTGCACATCTTCGAGGAGCGCTACAAGACGATGATCGGCGAGTGCCTCGATCGCGAGGCGGAGTTCGGCATCGTCTGGGCCGGCGAGGAGGGCGTGCGGCGCGTAGGCTGCGCCGTGGAGATCGCGGAGGTCCTCGAGCGCGCGGAGGACGGGCGGATGAACATCCTCACGCGCGGGACGCGGCCGTTTCGAATCGTCGACGAGCAGCACGACCTCGCGTACCCGGCGGGGACCGTCGAGTTCCTGGACGACAAGCGGGAGGCCGCCGACGCGGCCACGGGGGAGGCGGCGCGCTCCGCCTACCGCGATCTCGTCCAGCAGGCGACCGACCGCACGCTGGAGGACTCAGAGCTCGAGGCGATGACGGCATACGGGATGGCCGCGACCGTCGACTTCGGCCTCGAGGCCAAGCAGGGTCTCCTCGACCTGCGCTCCGAGAACGCCCGCCTGCGCCTCGTCACGCGCCTCTTCCGCGCCGCGATGAAGCGCCTCGAGTTCATCGAGCGCGCACAGGCGCGGGCTCGTTCGAACGGGAAGGTCCGCTTCGGGTGACGCGTCCCGGGAGGCGGCCGCCCACGGCGAGCCAGGAGCCGGCGAGAATCAGCGCGAGGCCGCCGATGGCGCCGACCGTGACCGGCTCGTCGAGCAGCGTCGCGCCGTAGAGGACCGAGAAGCCCGGCGCGATGTAGGCGATGACGGACGCGCGGGCCGGCCCGAGGTCGCGGATCAGCGTGTAGAACCACAGGAACGCCAGGCCGGTGCCGCCCGCGCCGAGCACGACGAGCGAGCCCACGGTCTTCAGCGC
>DATNGY010000474.1:0-12609 GCA_035605735.1 Solirubrobacteraceae bacterium | reverse complement strand
CCGCGAAGGCGCTTGCGAACGCGCGCCGGCCCGTGTTGTACGCGGGTGGCGGCGTCATCCACGCCGAGGGGTCCGAGGAGCTGCGCGAACTCGCGCGGGTGGGCAACTTCCCCGTCACCTGCACGCTGATGGGCCTGGGCGCGTTCCCGGCTCCCGACCGGCAGTGGCTCGGGATGCTCGGCATGCACGGCACCCGCGCCGCGAACTACGCGATGGACGAGGCGGACCTCATCGTCGCCATCGGCGCGCGCTTCGACGACCGGATCACGGGCAAGCTGAGCGAGTTCGCCCCGCGCGCGAAGTTCATCCACATCGACATCGACCCGGCCGAGATCTCCAAGAACGTGCCGGCGCACATCCCGATCGTCGGCGACGCAAAGAACGTCGTCTCGCGGCTGGCGGCCGAGTACCGGGCGCTCGAGCCCGACCCCTCGCGCCTCGAGGAGTGGTGGCAGCGGATCCACGGCTGGCAGGAGCGCCACCCGCTCGCCTACGAGGACTCGGCCGACGCCGAGATCAAGCCGCAGTTCATGGTCCAGGCCCTCTACGAGGCCACGGGCGGCGACTGCGTGCTCGCCTCGGACATCGGCCAGCACCAGATGTGGGCCGCCCAGTACTTCCACTTCCGCGAGCCGCGCCGGTGGATCAACTCCGGCGGCCTCGGGACGATGGGCTTCGGGCTGCCCGCGGCGCTCGGCGCGAAGGTCGGCCGCCCCGACGAGCTCGTCGTCTGCCTCACGGGCGACGGCTCGTTCCAGATGAACATCCAGGAGCTCGCGACGTGCGCCGAGGAGGGCATCGACGTCAAGGTGTTCATCATGAACAACGGCTACCTCGGCATGGTGCGCCAGTGGCAGGAGCTGTTCTGGGACCGGCGCTACTCGCACGTCGCGATGGGTCGCTTCCCGGACTTCGTCAAGGTCGCCGAGGGCTTCGGCGCGACCGGCGTGCGCATGCAGGACAAGCACACGCTCGTGGAGGACATGCGCGCGGCGCTCGCGACGCAGGGACCGGTCGTCGCCGACGTCGTCGTCACGCAGGAGGAGAACGTCTACCCGATGATCGCGCCGGGCGCCCCCGCGCGCGATATGAAGGGCTGATGGGCGAGCCCGGCACCAAGGAGCTGCTGAGCCTCGAGGAGCTCGAGGCCGCAGGGGGGATGCGGACCGGGCGCAAGCACGTCCTGTCGATCCTCGTCGAGAACAAGCCCGGCGTCCTGACCCGGATCGCCGGCCTCTTCGCGCGGCGCGGCTTCAACATCGACACGCTGACCGTGGGTCCGACCGACGACGAGCGCCTGTCGCGGGTGACGCTGACCCTCGACGGCGCGCTGCACCCGATCGACCAGGTCACAAAGCAGCTCCACAAGCTCGTCAACGTCCTGAAGATCCGCGACCTCGAGCCGGCCGACACGGTCGCCCGCGAGCTCGCGCTCTTCAAGGTCGCGGCCGACGGCGGCCAGCGCGCCGAGGTCATGCAGATCTGCGAGATCTTTCGCGCGAAGGTAGTCGACGTGACGAAGCGCTCGGTCATCGTCGAGGTGACCGGCACGACGGACAAGGTCGAGGCCTTCGAGCGCATGGTGCGCCCGTTCGGGCTCATCGAGATGATGCGGACCGGCGAGATCGCGATCTCCCGGGGCCGCGGAGAGACGTGACGGATCGGGCGGTCTCGCCGCCCGATCCGTCACGCCTACGACCTAGCCTCCCCCCACCAGCGCGCGGTCGGCGCGGGCGCCCAGCGCCGCCGCGTCTGCGCCCTCGATGGGCATGCCCTCGCGGACCCAGTACTCGAAGCCCCCGATCATCTCCTTGACCTCCCGGCCGTGTCGGGCGAGCCGCGCGGCCGCCTTGTGGGCGCCGTTGCAGCCCGGGCCCCAGCAGTACACGACGAGCGGCCCGGGCGGGAGGGCCGCGGCGACGCCGGCGTCGATCGACGCGGCCGGGACGTTGCGCGCCGCCCTCGCGTGGCCGCGGGCGAAGCTCGCCGGCGAGCGCACGTCGAGCAGCGTGAAGGGCGGGTCCCCGGCGCGCAGCGCGGCGGCGACGTCGGCGACGTCGGTCTCGAAGGCCAGCCGGCGCTCGAAGTGCACGAGCGCGGCGGCCCCACGGTTCGTGGCGGTCATCGCGGCATGCTCGGCCGCGTCGGTCGGGCGCGCCAGGCGCCGGCGCGACGGCGACCGCGCCGGATCGGCCATCCTGCGGGCGTGCCGCATCGTGTCGCCGCCCTCGCCTTCGACGGGCTCGCGCCGTTCGAGCTCGGCATCGTCGTCGAGGTCTTCGGCCTCGAGCGCCCCGAGCTCGACGTCGACCCCTACGAGCTCGTCGTCTGCGCCCGTCGCCCGGGCGTCCTCGCCGTCGTCGGTGGCGTCGCCCTGCACGTCGAGCACGGCCTCGAGGCGCTCGCGACCGCTGACACCGTCGTCGTTCCCGCGTGGCCGCGCCTCGAGGAGCGCGTCCCCGCCGAGGTCGTCGCCGCCGTCCGCGCGGCCCACGACCGCGGCGCGCGCGTCGTGTCGATCTGCTCGGGCGTCTTCGTGCTCGCCGCGGCGGGCCTGCTCGACGGGCGCCGCGCGGCGACGCACTGGCGTCACGCGGCCGCGCTGCGCCGGCGCCACCCGCGCGTCGAGGTCGACGAGCGCGTGCTCTACGTGGATCACGGGCGCGTCCTCACGTCCGCGGGCAGTGCGGCGGGGATCGATCTCTGCCTGCACCTCGTCCGCCGCGACCACGGCACGGCGGTCGCCAACCAGGTCGCGCGCCGGCTCGTCGTGCCGCCCCACCGCGACGGCGACCAGTCGCAGTTCATCGAGCGCCCGGTCCCCGCGCCGGGCGACGACCGGCTCGGGCGAGCCCTGGTGTGGGCCCGCGAGCACCTGACCGAGGCGACGGTCGCCGGGCTCGCGCGGCGCGCGTACATGTCGCCGCGCACGCTGGCGCGCCACGTGCGCGGGGCGACCGGGCTGAGCCCGCAGGCGTGGCTGCACCGCGAGCGCGTGCGCGCGGCGGTCGAGCTCCTCGAGGGCTCCGACGCGCCGCTCGAGCGGGTGGCCTGGGCGGTCGGGTTCGCCTCGGCGGCGTCGCTGCGCAAGGCCTTCGCGCGCGAGCTCGGCGTGTCGCCGTCGGCCTACCGGCGGGCGTTCTCGGGCGGGGGAGCGACCGCGGTGTCGTCGTCGGGGCGGCCCGCGACCCTCGTTGGCGCCTCGTCGTAGCCGCCGCGTTCGAGGGCGGGCGGCGCCGCCTCGGACCGCTCGAGCTCGCGCTCGCGCGCGAGCTCGACGTCGCGGACGCTGCGCACGGCCAGGCGCCCGAGCGCGAAGGCCGCGAGCGCGATGATCGCCGCGCCGAGGCCGGAGAGCATCGTGAGCAGCTCCAGGACCTGACGGCTCTCCGAGCCGGCGGCGCTCCCGATCTGTCCGGCCGGCCCGTCGCCCGAGCTCCACAGCCGGCTCAAGGTCGGGCCGACGACGAACCAGACGCCGCCGGCCAGCGCGAGCCAGCCGCCGAGGGCGGCCTTCGCGCGGTGCGCGCTGAGGAGCAGGATGAGCCCGCCGGCGACGACCGCCAGCCCCGGCAGCACCTCGAGCAGGACGCGGCCCGTCGTGAGGTCCCAGGTCGAGTCGGAGCCGATCGTGAGGTCGATCGACGGGCCGATGAGCGCGACGATCGCGCCCCAGGCGCCGAGGGCGACGAGCAACACGCCGCTGACGGCGCCGCGGCTGCGGGGAATGCGCATGGTCTACGACGGTTACCCGTCGTCGTGCTCGGTGATGCGATCGGCCGCCGTGTGCTCCGGGAGCGAGGGCTCCGACGGGGCCTCGGGGAGGGCCTCGCGCGACTCGGACGCCGCCCGCCCGACGGCCCGCTCGGAGGCCTTCGCCGGCGGGGCGCCGTTCCCGCGGATCGAGTCCATGAGCGGGCGCAGCACGTCGAGGGGGAGCGGGAAGACGATCGTCGAGCTCGGGTTCGCGCCGACCTCGAGCAGCGTCTGCAGGTAGCGCAGCTGGAGCGCGGTCGGGTTGGCCGACATGACCTCGGCGGCGTCGAAGAGCCGCTCGGAGGCCTGGAACTCGCCCTCGGCGTTGATGATCTTCGCCCGGCGCGCGCGCTCGGCTTCGGCCTGTCCGGCCATCGCCCGCTGCATCGCCTGCGGGATGCCGACGTCCTTGATCTCGACCGTCGTGACCTTGATCCCCCACGGGTCGGTCTGCTCGTCGATGATCTGCTGCAGGGACTCGTTGAGGCGCTCGCGCTCGGCGAGCAGGTGGTCGAGGTCGGCCTTGCCGAGCACGGAGCGCAGCGTCGTCTGGGCGATCTGCGACGTCGCCGCGCGGTAGCGCTCGACCTCGACGACCGAGCGGACGGGGTCGACCACCTTGAAGTAGGCCACGGCGTTGACCTTGGCGGGGACGTTGTCGCGCGTGATGAGGTCCTGCGGCGGGATGTCGAACGTCACCGTGCGCAGGTCGACCCGGACCATGCGGTCGATGAGCGGGACGAGCAGCACGACGCCGGGGCCCTTCTGGCCGATGAGGCGCCCGAGGCGGAAGACGACGGCGCGCTCGTACTCGCGCAGGATGCGGACCGACGCCCCGAGAAGGACACCGGCGACCGCTAGGACGATGATGAAGGCGACCAGTACGGCGGTCATGGCTCGAGCTCCCATTCCTCGGCGCGGCGGACGGACAGGGTGAGTCCGCTCACGCGTTCGACAACGACGTGGTCCCCGGCGTGCAACTCGTCGCCCATGCAAGGCCGCGCCTGCCAGAGGGCGCCGTCCACGAGCACCTGGCCCAGGGGCGCCGGCGCGCTGCGCACGACGCCGACGTGGCCGATCAGCGCCTCGACCCCGGTGCGGGCCCGGCGGCCGGTGACGCTCAGCGTGGCGCGCAGGGCGAGCACGAGCAACGTGGCTGCCACGGCGGCCACGACGAGGGCGACGGCGACGACAAGGGCCGTCCCGCCGCCGGACGCGTCGACCGCGAGCGCGGCGCCGCCGACCATCCCGATCGCTCCCGCCAGCCCAAGCACGCCGTACGTGGGCAGATGGGCCTCGGCGACCATGAGTGCGGCTCCGAGGACCAGCAGGGCGATGCCGATGATGACCATGACGTTCTCCTACCCGGGATAGTAGCTGACCGCGGGGGCCGTTCGGCGCACGCGCCGGCGCCGAGGAGCCGTCCGTACACTCGGGCCGATGGCCGCGTCCGTCGGCACCGAGCCCGGCCGCCTCGGACTGGCGGCGCGCGATCGCGAGCGCCTGCACGCGCACCTCCACGAGGCCGTGCGCCGCGCGCGGCGGACGGGGGAGACGCTCGCCGCGATCACGGTGCCCGTGCCCGGCGACGTCGACCCGACGGCGATCGCCGCCGCGTCGCGGCGCCCGGGCGAGCCGTGGCTGTGCTTCGAGCACCCGGACCGCGAGGGCTTCGCGCTCGCCGCGCTGGGCGGCGCGGCCGCGCTGGAGGGCGAGGGCGTAGAGCGCTTCGGCGCGGTCGCGGCGCGCTGGCGCGCGCTCGGCTCGACGGCGGTGGTCGACGAGCGCGCGGGCCTCACGGCGAGCGGGCCGGTGGCCGTGGGCGGCTTCGCCTTCGCTCCGCACGGCGCCGCCGCGCCGCACTGGTCGGGCTTCCCGCCGGCGTCGCTGCACGTGCCGGAGCTGGCGCTCGCGCGCCGCGGCGGTCGCGCGCGGCTCACGCTGGCCGCGCTGGCGCAGCCCGACGACGTGGCCGACGAGCTGCTGGCGCGGCTCGACGCGCGCGTTGGCGAGCTGCGCGAGCGGCCGCTCCCGCTGCTGGACCCCGATCCCGCGGGCCGGCTGCGGATCTCGAGCACGATGCCGCCCGAGCACTACGAGGGGGCGGTGGCCCGCGCGGTCGAGCAGATCCGCGCCGGCGCCCTCGACAAGGTCGTGCTCGCGCGCGAGGTCCAGGTCCACGCGGCTGCGCCCCACGACGCGGCGGCCGTCGTCGGCGTCCTGCGCGAGGGCTTCCCGGAGTGCTTCACGCTCTGCGCCGGGCGCGGCGAGAGCGCGTTCGTCGCCGCCACGCCGGAGCTGCTCGTCCGCCGCGACGGCCTGCGCGCCGGGACGCTCGCGCTCGCCGGCTCGACGCGGCGCAGCGCCGACCCGGCCGTCGACGATCACCTCGGCGAGCAGCTCCTGCGCTCGGCCAAGGACCGCGAGGAGCAGGCGATCGTCACGCGCCGCATCGTCCGCGCGCTGCGCCCGGCGAGCGTCTGGGTCACCGCGGCCGACGAGCCCGTGCTCGTCCGGATGGCGAACATCCAGCACCTGGCGACGCCGATCCGCGCTCAGCTCGCGGGTCCGGTGAGCGCGATCGAGCTCGCCGGGCTCCTGCACCCGACGCCGGCCGTCGGCGGCGAGCCGCTCGCCGTCGCGGCACCGCTGATCCCGGCGCTCGAGGGCCTCGACCGCGGCTGGTACGCGGGGCCAGTGGGGTGGACGGACCTCGCCGAGGACGGCGAGTTCTGCGTCGCGCTGCGCTGCGCGCTGCTCACCGGCGCGGTCGCCCGCTGCTACGCGGGCGTCGGCGTCGTGCGCGACTCCGACCCGGCGGCCGAGCTCGCCGAGACCGAGGTCAAGCTCGAGGCGCTGCTTCCCGTGCTGGCGGCGTGAACGCGGGGTATCACCGCGGGCATGGCTCCCCAACGCACCGTCTACGCCCTCGCTGCCGTCGGCGCCGGGACCGGCGCGTACCTCGGGCTGCGCGCGTGGCGCTCGGCCCCGTCGCGCTTCGCCCACATGAGCGGGTCCTCGGTCGTCGCCCCCGACGCGGCGGCGTGGGTCACCGACTTCCTCAACGCGGCCTACTTCCGCCGCCGGCCGGAGCTGCGCGACCTCGACGACCTGCGCCTGGCCTTCGCGATCGTCACCACCCGCTGGCACCGCCTCGGATACCGCCGCCTGCGCGCGCCGGACGCGCTGCCCTTCCACCGCGCCTTCGGGCGCGGCCGCTTCCTCGACGGCAGCCGCTCGCCGCGCGGGACGCTCGCGCGCGAGCAGCTGCTCGAAGGCGCCGCGGCGCTGCACGGCGACTGGTTCGAGGCCGCGTACGCCGACGACGAGCGCCGCGGCTGGGGGATCGCCTTCGAGACCCTCGACGAGCGCGCGGCCTACCGGCCCGAGGAGCGGCTGCGGTCGGCGAGCCTCGGGCCGCTCACCCCCGAGCGCGCGCCGCGCGCCGAGCAGACGTGGCACACGTACCCGCCGGTCGACGTGCCATCGGCGGAGGGCGTCATCGCCGCGCTGACGCGGCCCGAGACGTGGCCGGACTACGCGACGGAGATCGGGCGCTTCACGCCCGTGCGCAGCGGCGGGCTGGAGGGCCAGACCTTCGAGATCGAGGTGGCCGCGGGGACGGCCCAGGGCCGGCCCCTCTACACGCGCGGCTACGTCACGGTGACGACGCTCGTCACCTCGGCCGACGAGGCGGCCCTGCGCGCCTACGTCGACGAGCTCAACGACGGCCTCGCCCGGTACGGCCGCGACGAGCCCGCCGCCGTGCCCGAGGGGGCCACGCCGCTCGTTGGCTTCGACCTCACGACGCACGAGGGGCACTTCATGGGCGCCGGACACAACCGGCTCGTCCTCTACGAGGACGACGCGGGCGCGCACGTGCGCGCCGCGGGGACGTGGGACCCGATGCCGTGGCACCTCGAGCAGGCCTACCGGCGGGCCGGTCGCGACGCCCAGCACGCGTTCTGGGGCCAGGGCGCGCGCGAGGAGCAGAGCATGCTGCACCAGATCGCGCTGCGCACCGCGCCCGCCGCCGCCCCGGCATGACGCGCCGGGGCCGCGGCCGCGCCGCGCTCGTGGTCGGCAGCGGGCCCAACGGGCTGTCCGCCGCCATCACGCTGGCCGAGGCGGGCCGCTCGGTGCTCGTGCTCGAGGCCGCGCCGCGCCCGGGCGGCGCGGTCGCGACCGAGGAGCTGACGCTGCCCGGCTTCCACCACGACGTCTTCTCGTCGGTCTACCCGGCGGGCGCCGCGTCCCCCGTCTTCGCGCGCATGGGCCTCGAGCGCCACGGCCTGCGCTGGGTCCAGCCCCGGTACGCGATGGCGCACGTCCTCGACGACGGTCGGGCGCCGGTCCTCTCGCGCGACCTCGACGAGACCGTGGCGAGCCTCGAAGACCTGCACCGCGGCGACGGCGCCGCGTGGCGCGCGTTCGCCGAGCCGTGGCTCGAGCACTTCGACGGCCTGCGCCGGACGCTGCTGTCGGGGTTTCCGCCCGTGGGTGGGCCGGCTCGCCTGCTCGCCGGCCGCGGCCTGCGCGGCGGCCTCGAGTTCGCGCGGCTGCTGCTCATGTCCGCAGCGGCCGTGGGCCGCGAGCTCTTCGCGCATCCGGGCTCGCGCGCATGGTTGTACGGCTCGGCGCTGCACGGCGACGTGCCGCCGGCGGAGGCGGGCAGCGCGATCGCCGCGGTCTACCTGGCCTTCCTCGGCCACGCCGTCGGTTGGCCGAGCCCCGAGGGCGGGGCGGCGCGCCTGACCGACGCGCTCTGCGGGCGCCTGCGCGAGCTCGGCGGGGAAGTGCGCACTAATGCGCCCGTCACGCGGGTCGTCACCCGCCGCGGCCGCGTGGCGGGCGTGGAGCTCGCGGGCGGCGAGCGGCTCGACGCGAGCCTGGTCGTCGCCGCCGTGACCCCGAAGGGGCTGCTCGCGCTCGCGCGCGACGCGCTGCCGGAGCGCTACGTGCGCGCGCTCGAGCGCTTCCGCTACGGCTCGTCGACGGTCAAGGTCGACTGGGCGCTGTCCGAGCCGATCCCGTGGACGGCGAGCACCGCGCGCGGGGCGGGGACGGTCCACGTCGGCGGTGACGAGAACGAGGTCCTGCGCGCGACCGCGCCGCGGCCCGGCGGCGGCGTCGCCGAGCGCCCGTTCCTGCTCCTCGGCCAGCAGAGCGTGGCCGACCCGACGCGCGCGCCGGAGGGCCGGCACACGGCGTGGGCCTACACGCACGGTCCACAGGAGGCCGACTGGGACCGCGAGACCGAGCCCCTCGTCGCGCGCATGGAGGAGCGCATCGAGCACTTCGCGCCGGGATTCGGCGAGCGCGTCCTGGCCCGGCACGTCCTCGGCCCGCGCGACCTCGAGGGTCGCGACGCCAACCTCGTGGGCGGCGACGTGGGAGCGGGCAGCTACGCGCTCGACCAGTCCGTCTTCCGCCCGGTGCCGTCGCTCACGCCGTACCGGACGCCGCTGCGGGGCCTCTTCGTCGGCAGCGCCTCGGCGTTCCCGGGCGGCGCCGTCCACGGCGTGCCCGGGCGCGCGGCGGCGCGCTTCGCGCTCGCCGAGGCGCGGCTCGGGCGCTTCTAGGGCCCTCCCCCGATCGCCTGGGCCACCGCGGCCCAGACCCGCCGGTGCAGGGCGACGTTCTCAGCGCGGTCGGTGCGCACGTGCAGGAGCGTTCCCGGCGCCTCGCGGACCTGCGCGAGCGCGGTCACGGGCTCGTGGGCGAGCGCGAAGAGCGCTGCGACCCGCTCCGGGTCCAGGCCGGTGGGCGTGGCGACGTGAGTCTCGAAGACGTCGGCCTGCGTGGCCACCGGCAGGAAGTCGAAGATCGCGCCGCCGCCGTTGTCGACGAGCACGACGGTCAGCGCGAGGCCGAGCCGCGGGCCGCTGAGGAGCGCGCCGAGGTCGTGCGCGAGCGCGACGTCGCCGAGGTGGACGACGACGCGTGCGCCGGTCGCGGCGGCGCCGTACGCGGCGGCCAGGGTGCCGTCGATCCCGTTCGCGCCGCGGTGGGCGAGGACCCGCGGCGGGTCGTCGCGCGCGGGCCAGAACGACTCGACCTCGCGCACGGGCATCGACGAGGCGGTGAAGACCGTGACGTCGGGGCCGAGCGCGGCGAGGGCGCGCGCGACCGCGGGCTCGCTGACGTCGTCGCCGAGCGTCGCCGCGATCGCCTGCGCGGCGCGCGCGTCGGCCTCGCGCCAGCTCTCGAGCCACGGGCCGGCCCCGCTGCCGCCGCGCGCCACGACCGCGCGCGCCCACGCGGCGGGATCGGCGTCGAACACCTCGTCGAGCATTGCGTCGGGGTCCTGGCGTGCGCCCTCGGGCTCGAACGCGACCTGGCGGGCGTCGAGGCCGGCCAACCAGGCGCGCAGCGGCTTCGACGTCGGGAGATCGCCGACGCGGACCACGACGTCGGGACGGCGGCCGTCCGCCCACGGCGCGACCCGCAGCAGCGCGTCGTAGTGGGCGATCGCCGCGGGCCCGCGCCGGGCGCCCGAGAGCGGGTCGGCCAGGAGCGGGGCGCCGAGCGCGGCGGCCGCGCGCGGCAGCGCCTCGGCGAGGCCGTCGCGGCGCTCGTGGCGCCCGGCGACGATCACGGGTCGGGCCTCGGGATCGAGCTGGACCGCGGGCGCGGGCGGGCGCTCGACGGTCGTCCACGGACGCCCGGCCGGGCGCCCGCCGCCGCCGGGCTCGGCCGGGAGCGGCGCAGCGGGCACGAGCGGCTCGCGTACAGCCACGTTGAGGTGCACGGGCCCGGGCGGCCCCTGGAGCGCCGCGAAGAACGCTCGGCAGGCGAGCTGGCGCGCCCAGCGCAGGCGCGAAGGGGTCGCCTCGTGCGTGCCGACGTCGAAGAACCACGACGCGTGGTCGCCGAAGAGCTTGAGCTGGTCGATCGTCTGCCCCGCGCCGACCGCGCGCAGCTCGGGCGGACGATCGGCGGTGAGCACGATGAGCGGCACGCGCGCCTCGTGCGCCTCGGCGACCGCGGGCAGGTAGTGCGCGCCCGCGGTCCCGCTCGTGCACGCGATCGCGGCCGGGCGGCCGCTCGCCTTCGCGACCCCGACCGCGAAGAACGCGGCCGCGCGCTCGTCGACGTGCGACCAGCACGGAAAGCGCCCGTCGCGCACGAGCGCGAGCACGAGCGGCGTCGAGCGCGAGCCGGGCGACGTGCACGCTCCCGCCAGCCCGCAGCGCGCGAGCTCGTCGACGAAGGCGCGCAGGAGCAGATGGGCGTCGAGCGACTGGGGCAAGATGGCCTCGTGCCCGAGACCGTCGTCCTGCTGCACGGGTTCGCCGGGACGCGGCGGGCGTGGGACGCGGTCGTCGGGCGGCTGGACGCGGAACGCTACTGCCCGCTGGCGCTCGACCTGCGCGGGCACGGCGACCGCCGCGACGCCCGACCGGTGACGTTCGCCGACTGCGCGGCGGACGTGGCGGCGGCCGCGCCCGCGCGCTTCACGCTCTGCGGCTACTCGCTCGGGGGACGCGTCGCGGTCCACGTCGCGCTCGAACACGCGCCGCGGCTGACGCGACTGGTGCTGGCGGCGACGACGGCCGGCATCGAGGATCCGGCCGAGCGCAGCGCGCGCCGCGCCGCCGACGAGGCGCTGGCGACTTGGGCCGAGGGCGCGAGCGCAGCGGTTTTCGCCGACCGCTGGATGGCCCAGCCCGTCTTCGCCGGGACGCCGCCGGCGGTCGCCGCGCGCTGGCGCGAGGACCTCGAGCGCAACGACCCGCGCGCGCTCGCGGCCGCCTTGCGCGGCCTCGGCGCCGGCGTCATGGAGCCGCTCTGGGACCGCCTCGGCGAGATCGACGTGCCGACGACCGTCGTCGCGGGCGCGCGCGACGCCAGGTACGTGGCGCTGGGAGAGCGGTTGGCCGCCGCGATCCCGGGCGCCCGCCTCGTCGTCGTCCCGGGCGCGGGACACGGCCTCCCACGCGAGGCGCCGGGCGAGCTCGCCGCCGCGATCGGCTAGACGCCGAGCCCCGGCGAGGAGGGCACGGCCATCGCTCCGCGGCGCACGGGCAGCACCTCGAGCTCGTCGGCGAAGAGCTCGAGCGTCCCGAGGCCGCAGGCGGGCGACGGCCGCAGGGCCGCGGCCGCGTGCAGCGCCGCCGCCACGCCGACGGGCCCGTCGAAGGTCGACGCGACGTACACCTCGGCGCCGGTTGCGCGCACGAGCGCGGCCTGCGCCAGCAGCGGGGTTATCCCGCCGCAGCGCGAGATCTTCAGGCAGACCGCGTCGGCGACCTTCGCCGTCAGCGAGCCCGGATCGCCCGCCGTCTCGTCCATCGCCACCCGAACGGCGACGCGGTCGCGCACCGCGCGCATCGCGTCGACGCCGTGGACGGGCTCCTCGACGAGCTCGAGGCCGGCCGGGGCGAGCGCCTCGATCGACCGAACGGCCTCCTCGACGTCCCAGGCGCCGTTGGCGTCGAGGCGCAGCTCCACCTCCGGACCGACCGCCGCGCGCACCGCGGCGACCCGTCCGGCGTCGTCGCCCACGCCGACCTTGACCTTCACGCACGTGTAGCCCGTGCGCGCGGCGGCGGCGGCCTGGGCGGCCGCGCCCGCCCGGTCCTCGGCCGGGATCGTCGCGTTCACGCGCACGTCGGGCGCCGGCTCCGCCGCCAGCAGCGCGGCGACGGGCCGGCCCTCGCGCGCGCCCGCGCGATCCCAGAGCGCGAGGTCGACCGCGGCCAGCGCCTGGGGCAGGTCCGCGGCCGCGCGGCAGGCGTCGAGGAGCTCGGAGCCCGTGGCGTCGTCGCCGTCGCGCAGGAGCGGCTCGTAGGCGGCGAGCGCCTCGCGCGCGTCGTCGAGCGCGACGCCGTCGTAGGGCTCGAGCGGCGC
>DATNGY010000473.1:0-4424 GCA_035605735.1 Solirubrobacteraceae bacterium | reverse complement strand
GTCGAGCGCTACCGGCCGCTCATGCGGGAGATCCTGGGGGGCCTCTGGCCCGCGGTGGCCGCCGCCGGGCGCTGCGACGTCGTGGGCGCGCTGGCCAAGCCCTACCCGTCGCAGACGATCGCGCGCGTCATGGGCGCGCCGGTGGGGGACGCGCCGCGGCTGCACGACTGGTCGATGTGGATCCAGCGGCAGTTCGACCCGATCGCGCTCGGCGATCCCGAGCAGCTCGCGACGATCGAGCGCAACGTCGCCGAGTTCTACGCGTGGGTGCGGCCTCTGATCGCCCGGCGGCGCGACACGCCGTCCGACGACCTCATCTCGGCGCTGATCGTCGCCGAAGAGCAGGGCGACCGGCTCTCCGACGTCGAGCTCGAGAACCTCGTGCTCAACCTGCTCGTCGGCGGCGTGGACACGACGCAGAGCCAGCTCGCGCACGCGCTGCGACTGCTCGCCGAGCACCCCGAGCAGTGGGACGCGCTCCACGCCGACCCCGAGCGGCTCGCGCCCAGAGCGGCGGAGGAGGCGCTGCGCTTCGAGCCGATCACGCCGCTCACGGCCCGGCTGACGGTCGAGCCCGTCGAGGTCGGCGGCGTGACGTTCCCGGCGAACACGGTCGTCATCGTCTGTGCGTTCCTCGCCAACCGCGACGCGGCCACGTACCGCGAGCCCGAGGCGTTCGACATCCGCGCGCCGCGCGACACCCGCCGCGTGCTCACGTTCGGCGCCGGAACGCACTACTGCGTGGGCGCGAACCTGGCTCGGGCCGAGCTCTCCGAGGCGCTCGCGTTCCTGGCCCGCCGGGTCGAGCGGATCGCGCTCGACGGCGAGCAGGTGCTGCAGAGCGTGAGCGGCATCTACGGCATCGACGCGCTGCCGATGCGCTTCACCGTCGCGTGACCGTCGCCACGACCGCCGAGCGGTCGCGGCGCGCGAGCACCCACGCCCACGGCCCGGCGCCCGTGCGCCGCCAGTCGTAGCTGCGCCAGCCGGCGGGCGGGTGCAGCGGCGGGCGGCGCGCGAGCGCGCGCGCCTGGCGGCAGCTCACGCGGTCGGCGCCGCGCAGGACGTGGACGCGCAGGCGGCGGCCGAACGCGCGCACGACGCCGCATTCCGGCAGGCCGCGGGCCGTCCGCGGCAGCCGCAGCCTCTGGACGGGCGGGAACGCGAACGGCGCGACCGCGCGGCGTATGAAGCGCGCGTAGACGCGGGCGCCGGCGTAGGTCACGTGGAGGCCGTCGCCCGCGAACCAGACGCCGTGGCCCGCGCTGAAGCGCGCCCAGTCCACGAGCAGGACGCGATCGGGACGGCGGAGCGCGGCGCGGCGCATCGCCCGCGCGCTGGCGGAGAGGTTGCGCGGCGTGACGAGCGCGAGTGTCGTCTCGCGGCCGACGGCCCGCACCGCCGCGGCGACCGAGCCGCCGCCGATCGCGCCGTTCGCGCCGAGCGCGAGCACGGCGACGCCGGGCAGCGTCCCCGCCCGCCGGCGCGCCGCGAGCATCGCGACGCCCTGCGCGAACTGCCGGCAGCCGCGCGCGTCCGCCTCGAGGCCGAGCCGCCCGAGCACGGGCGCCGCGAAGATCAGCGTCGAGTCGCCGATGACGATCGGCGCGCGCCCTGCGGCGCGCGCGTGACGCGACGCGGAGGCGTGGCGGCCGGCGTCGCAGGCGCTCGCGAGAGGGGCGCCGACGACGAGCACGACGACCGCGCTGACCAGCGCGCCGGCGGCGGCGAGGCGGGGCATCGCGCGCCTAGCCTACGACCAGCTACGCGCATACGATGGCGCCCATGCGGTCCTGCGCCTCACTCGCCACGCTCGCCGTGGCGCTCGTGCTCCTCACGGCTCCCGCCTCGGCCGAGGCCAAGCGCTGCCTCGGCAACAGGGGGTCGCGCTCGCTCGGCCCGACCTACGTGCTGCAGATCACGGTCACCCACACGAGCTGCGACACGGGCAAGAAGGTCGTCCGCGCCTACGACCGCTGCCGCCGGCGGCACGGCGGGGCCAAGGGCCGCTGCCCGTCGCGCGTGCTGCACTACCGCTGCACGGAGGGCCGGCGCCGGACGAGCCCCGTCCAGTTCGACGCGCCCGTGAGCTGCCGGTACGGGGCGCGGCGCGTGAGGTTCACCTACACGCAGAACACGTAGTTCCGCTAACGCGGGACCTTCACCCCGAAGTCGGCGCGCAGGTCGCGCAGCAGCGGCGCGAGGGCGACGTCGGCGCCGGTCGGGTTGAGGTGGATGCCGTCGGGCTCGCGGACGATGCGCTCGCGGCCGCCGACGTCCATCGCGTCGCGGAAGCGCCCGTGCGGCGTGAGCAGGGCTGACACGTCGACCACGCGGACCTGCGCGCGGTAGGGCTGGGCGGCGACCACGATCGCGGCGTTGACCGCGCGGCTGATCGCCTGGCGGTCGTGGTCGCGCGGGAGCGGCAGCGTGAGCCAGTACACGCGCGCCACCCCGGCTTGCCGGTAGGTGTTCATCATCTGCCGCGCGCGGGTCGCGTACTCGGCCGTCCATGCCGGGCCGCAGCAGCTCAGCTCGCGTCCGCGCGCGCGCATCGGGAAGCCCTCGTTCGCACCGAGGAAGACGACTACCGCCTCGGGGCGCTGCTTGCGGACCTGGCTCGTCGCCAGCCGTCCCCAGTCGAGGAGCTCGGACTGCGAGATCCCCGTGCCCAGGCGCGGGTCGCGCACGACGCTGACGCCGGTGCCGCCGCGGGCGAAGGCGCGGGCGAGCGCGGCGTCGAGCGGCTGGACCAGCGAGTCGCCGGTGGCGAGCACGCGGCGCAGCGGCCGCCGCGGCGCCGGACGGGCGCCGAGCGCCCGCGGGTCGAACGCGTCGGGCGTGACCGGAGCGACGGCGCCGCCAGCGACGCGGGCGCTCTCGTCGAAGCCGCCCGGGCCGGAGAGCCCGTCGTCGGGGTGCGCCCAGGCGACGAGGCGGTTCTTGACCGCCCCGAGCCCCGTGGCGTCGGACAGCGCGCCGGCCGGACGCCCGACGAGGAGCACGAGCGAGCGCTCCCAGCCGGCCTGCATCTCCTCGCCCGAGCGCCGGATCGAGGCGCCCTCGAAGGCGAGCAGCAACAGCGTGCACAGGCCGATGCAGATCAGCGCGTCGCGCGCCGTCAGGTGGCGCCCGCTCGGGGGCGCGGGGATCTGCGGTGGTGGCGGGCCCGTGTGCTGCTCGACGGCCATGCCTCGTCGCAAACCCTAGAACCGGAAGTAGATGAAGGGCGGGACCGCGTTGCCGGGCACCGAGGCCGCGACGAGCGCGATGACGGTCGCGAGGCCGAAGCCCAGCGCCACGGGGTTGAGCGCGGTCAGCCGCTCGCGCACCGCGTCGAGCGGGGCCGCGGGGGCGAGCTGGAGGGCGAGGATCCCGAGCACCGCGACGGCGACGCCCGGAGTAAGGAGCGTGAACGCGCCCGGCTCGACGAGCCGCTGGGCGAACGCCCACGCCGTGGGCAGGTCGGCGGCGCGGAACGGGATCCAGGCCAGGCACACGAACCCGAACGTCGCCGCCCACGCGACGAGCCGCGGCATCCGCACTCGACCGCCGAGCGCGTGCTGGGCGACGAGCGCCGCGCCGTGCAGCGCGCCCCAGAGCACGAAGCCCCACGCCGCCCCGTGCCAGAGCCCGCCGAGGACCATCGTGATCATGAGGTTGCGCGCCGTTCGCCACGGCCCGCCGCGGCTGCCCCCGAGCGGGATGTAGAGGAAGTCGCGCAGGTAGCGCGAGAGCGTCATGTGCCAGCGGCGCCAGAACTCGCGCGGGCTCGTCGACCGGTAGGGGCGGTCGAAGTTCTGGGGGAAGACGAAGCCCATGAGCAGCGCGAGCCCGATCGCGATGTCGGTGTAGCCCGCGAAGTCGCAGTAGATCTGGACGGCATAGGCGAACAGCGCCGTCCACGCGTCCGGACCGCCGTAGGCCTCGGGGACCGCGAAGACGGGGTCGACGGCCGAGCGCGCGAGGAAGTCGGCGATGACCACCTTCTTGACGAGGCCGAAGGCGATGAGCAGCACGCCCGCGCCGACGGCGACGTCGCCCGGGTCGCGCGGGCGCGCGAGCTGCGGCAGGAACTCGCGAGCGCGCACGATCGGGCCGGCGACCAGATGCGGGAAGAACGCGAGGTAGACGGCGACGTCGATCGTGCTCGCGCGCTCGCACAGGCCGCGGCGGACGTCGACGACGTACGAGATCGCCTGGAACGTGAAGAACGACAGCCCGACCGGCAGGGCGACCGCGAGCAGCGGCAGCGGCATCCCGAGCCCGACGTCGGCCAGGGCGCGGGCGGCGGAGTCGACGAAGAAGCCGTAGTACTTGAAGAAGCCGAGCGCGAGGAGGTCGGCCGCGACGGTGACGCCGACGATCCAGTTCCGGGCCCGCTCCGAGGGGGCGCGCTCGACGCCCGCGGCGCCCGCCTGGTT
>DATNGY010000472.1:0-2406 GCA_035605735.1 Solirubrobacteraceae bacterium | reverse complement strand
AGGCCGAGCTCCTGCCCGCGCGCGAGCGCCGCCGGGCCGAGCGCGAGGGCGCCGAGGCCGGCCGGCGCGCGCACCGCCGCGCCCGCATCCGCGCGATCGACGGCGCGCTCGAGCTCGCCGGGCTGTGGTTCCGCGACGTCGCTTGCGTGCTCGACGGCGCGCCCGAGCTCGCGCACGCGACCGACCGCCTCGAGGCCCTGCGCGAGGACGCCGACGGCCGCGACGTGCACCGCGTCCGCGACGCGGTCGCCCTCGTCGACGAGGCGCGCATCGCGCTGCAGGTCAACCCGAGCGAGGAGCTCCTGCTCGAGGCGCTCGCCTTCCGCCTGGCGAGAGAGCTGCTCCGCGGGGCATCCAGCCCCGCGTCCTGATGGCGACGGGCGGCCTGCAGCCGCCCGAGGCCGGCCGGCGTCGCCGGCGTCAGCTGATCGTGTTGGTCGCGGCGAGCGCGATGACGAGCACGCCGAGCACCCAGCGGTAGGCGACGAAGATCCCGATCGAGTGGCGCACGAGGAAGCGCAGCAGGAACGCGATCGAGGCGTAGCCGACGACGAAGGCCAGCAGCGTCGCAAGCGCGGTCGCGCCCGCGGGCGCGCCGTTGCCCTCGCCGACGTGGCGCAGCTCGAAGAGCCCGGAGAGCACGACCGCGGGCACCGAGAGCAGGAACGAGTAGCGCGCGGCCGCCGTGCGCTCGAAGTTCAGGAACAGGCCGGCGGAGATCGTGGCGCCCGAGCGGCTCACGCCCGGCACCAGCGCGAGCGCCTGCGCGAGGCCGATGAGGAGCCCGTCGCGGCGCGTGATCGCGTCGAGCGGGCGGTCCCGGCGGCTGACGGCCTCGGCCCAGAGCATGACCCCGCCGAAGACGATGAGCGCGACGCCGATGAGCTCGAGGTTGCGGAACTGGTGCTCGATCGGGTCCTTGAAGGCGACGCCTAGGACCGCGATCGGGATCGTGCCGAGGATGATGTACCAGCCCAGGCGCGCGTCCTCGTCGCGCGCGACGAGCTGACGGTCGCGCAGGCTCGCGAGCACCGCACGCGCGATCCGCCACAGCTCGACGCGGAAGTACAAGAGGACCGCGGCCATCGTCCCGAGCTGGATCACGGCGGTGAACGCCGCGCCCGGGTCCTCCCAGCCGCAGAGGGCCGGGACGATGCGCAGGTGTCCCGAGCTCGAGATCGGCAGGAACTCCGTCAGCCCCTGGACGATCCCGAGCACGATGGCCTGGAAGGCGTCCATGCGGCGCGGGAGGGTAGCCGTCCTACAGGGCGATGGAGCCGAGCGCCGGCTCGAGGCCGTGGAGCTCGAAGGCGCGGAACGCGTGGAAGAGCGGGTGGTCGGGGCCGTGGAAGTCCGACGAGCCCGTCGTCAGCAGGCCGAGCTGCGCGCAGCGCTCGGCCACGAGCTGCGCCTGCGCGGCGCCGTGGGTGGGATAGAAGGCCTCGACGCCGTCGAGCCCCTGGTGCGCGAACGACCCGATCGCGTCGCCCACGGCCTCGCCGGCGTCGACGTCCCAGAACGGGTGCGCCCAGATCGCGACGCCGCCCGCGTCGTGGATCACGGCGATCGCCTCGGGCACCGTCGGCGTCGTGCGCCGGCGGAACGCCGGCGCCCCCTGGATGAGGTAGGCCTCGAGCAGCGCCGAGGCGTTCGCCAGGCCCTCCGCGGCGAGCCGCTCGCGGTTGGCCGGGTGCTCGAACGCGGCCTGGGCGAGGTGTGGGCGCCCGACCGAGCGGTCCTCGCGGTCGGGCACGTCGAGCTCGAGGCCGAGCTCGCGCAGCGCGTCGGCCATCCGCTCCGCGCGCGCGGCGCGGTCGGCGCGGAAGCTGGCGAGCGCGTCGCGGAACGTAGCGGCGCGGTGGTCGAGCGCGTAGCCGAGGACATGGAGGTCCTCGTGCTCGTCCCAGAGCGCCGAGATCTCGGCCGCCGGGACGAGCCGCAGGCCCCGATGCCTCGCGGCCGCGAGCGCCTCGTCGACGCCCTCGACGGTGTCGTGGTCGGTCAGGGCGAGCAGTTCGACGCCCGCGTCCGCGGCCGCGGCGACGACGCCCGCGGGCTCGAGCGCGCCGTCGGAGCGGGTCGAGTGCGACTGCAGGTCGAACGTCGGCGCCGCCACGCGCGGCCACGCTACCTGGTCGCCGCCGGCGCTACGGTTCGCGCGACCAGGAGAGGACCCGATGACGAAGACCGTGCTCCTCGGCGCCGCGCTGCTCGCCGCGGCGTTCGCGCCGGCCGCCCCGGCGGCGACATCGCAGTGTCGGAACCTCGAGCAGATCACGCACGTGACCGCCTCGGGTGTCGCGTGCTCGACGGCACGGCACGTCGTTCTCGCCTACGAGAGGGCCGTCACCTCGACGCGCGCCGGCCACGTCCTACGGCGCGGCAAGTGCTTCGGCAGGCTCAGCC
>DATNGY010000471.1:0-2129 GCA_035605735.1 Solirubrobacteraceae bacterium | reverse complement strand
CGCTGTGAGGTCCACAATGCCGTCGAGGGTGTGGTCGCGGTCGCGCCGGTGGGCGAGCTCGACCTCCAGACCGCCGGCGAGGTCAGAGCCGCGCTGCGCGACGCCCCGGCGCCCGCGCTCGCCGTCGTGGTCCTCGACCTGCGCGAGGTCACGTTCATGGACGCCGCCGGCGTCCATCTCCTCTTCGACATGGACGCCTGGGCGCGAGAGGCCGGCGTCCGGCTCACGATCGTGCCCGGTCCGGTGGCGCGTCGGCTCCTGGAGATCACCGGCGCCGACCGCACGCTCCGGCTGGTCGACCGCCCGGCAGGCGAGGGGACCGGCAGCGGACGGGACGGCTTCGGTTCGGATCGAGCAGCCGCGGCCGCGGCTTCGGGGCGGTCCGTCGACCCGGCGTCGCGCGGGTAGCGAGCTCGAACTTTCCCACGCAGCGGCGCTCGGTCCAGGCTAGGTTTCGATCGGGACGATGCTCGAACCATCGTTGACCCGGCAGCTCGCTGGCGCGGCGCGCACCGCCATCTCGGACGGCATGGTGGCGCTGTTGAAGGAGTTCTACGGCGTCGGCCCCACGCAGACCAAGACCTACTACCACGACGACCTCGTCGTCTGCCTCATGCGCGGCGGGTTCACGCGCGTCGAGCGGACCCTGCTGGAGGGTGGCCGAACGTCCGCCGTCATCCAGCAGCGGATGGAGTTCCAGGAGGTCATGCGCGAGCGCTTCACCTCGGTCGTCGAGGGGGCGGCGGGCCGGCGGGTGGTCGGGTTCATGAGCGGCAACCAGCAGGACCCCGACATGATCTGCGAGGTGTTCGTCCTCGCTCCGACCGACCTCGTCGACCACGACGACCTGCTCGAGGGCAACGCGGGCCGCTGAGGCCGTCTCACGCGCCCGCCGTCGCGGCCACCGCGAGCGTCGGATCGGCAAGCACCGCGCGCAGCACGCTGGCGGCCGCGCCGCGCGCCGCGGCCTCGTCGGCGAGCTCGGCCGGCCGCACCTCGCAGCCGTTGTGCCCGGCGGCGAGCACGTGGCGCGAGAGCGCGGTCCGCACCGGCTCGGCGAGCCACGGCGCGAACGGCGTCAGGTAGCCGCCGAGGAGCACGGCCTCCGGGTCGAGGAGGTTGACCGCGGCCGCGAGCGCGACGCCGAGCGCGCGGCCGGCCTCGGCGAGCGCCCCGAGCGCGCGCGCGTCGCCCGCCTGCGCGCGGGCGAAGAGCTCGCGTGCCGCCGGACCTGCGGGCGCGCCGTCGACGGCCACGCCGGCGCGGCGTAGCACCGCGGCCTGCCCGGCGACGGTCTCCAGGCACCCTCGGCTGCCGCAGGCGCAGCGATCGCCGCCCGGCTCGACCATGACGTGACCGAGCTCGCCGCCGAAGCCGTGCATGCCGCGGAAGAGCTCGCCGCCGACGAGCACGCCGGCGCCGATCCCGACGTCGCCGGTCACGCAGAGGAACGTGCGCAGGTCGCGCGCGGCTCCCTCCCAGTGCTCGGCGAGGGCCGCGAGGTTCGCCTCGTTGTCGATCGCGACGGCGAGCCCCGGACGCTCGAGGCGGCGGCCGAGCTCGTCGGCCGCGCGCACGTTGCGCCATCCCAGGTTCGGCGCCAGGACCAGCGTGCTCCCCGCGAGGTCGACGAGCCCGGGCAGGCCGAGCGCGGCGCCGACGATGCGCGACCCGCCGGCCTCGGCCGCGGCGATCGCGCGGCGCCCCAGGCGCGCGAGCCGCGTCAGCACGGGCGCCGGCCGGCTCCCGGCGTTGGCGGTGTCGACGCGCTCGCGCTGCAGGACGCGACCGCTGAGGTCGGTCACGCAGACCGCGAGGTAGTCGACGTTGACCTCGAGCCCGACGGCCGCGATCGCCTCGCCGTTGAGGCGCAGCGTCCGCGCCGGGCGCCCGACGGCTCCGGGCTGCTCGTCCTCGCCGGTCTCGACGAGCAGGTCGGCCGCCATGAGCTCGGCCACGAGGCTCGAGACCGTCGTCTTGTTCAGGCCCGTCTCGAGCGCGATCGTGGCACGCGAGCGCGGCCCATCGCTGGCGACGTGCCGCAGGACCGTGCTGAGGTTGGCGCGGCGAATCGTGCGCTGGTCGACGGCCATTTGTCGCGTCGTACAACAAATTCACGGCCGCGTCAA
>DATNGY010000470.1:0-13792 GCA_035605735.1 Solirubrobacteraceae bacterium | reverse complement strand
GGACCAGAAGCGGGCGATCTCGAGCATCATCTCGGCGCCGTGCTCGCGGAGGAACTCAGCGTCGCCCGTCGCCTCGAAGTAGTGCCACACGTTGTAGAAGATCGCGGCGTTGACGTGGCGCTGGTTGTGGCTGAGGTCGGGCTCCCAGCGCCCCGACAGCGGGTTGAGGTGGACGACCTGGGTCTCCTCCTTGCCGTCGCTGCCGCTCTGCCACGGGTACATGGCGCCCCGGTAGCCGGCCTCCGTCGCGGCGTGCCTGGCCTCGCCGAGCCGCCGGTAGCGGTACATGAGCAGCTCGCGCGTTATCTCGGGCGCGCGGAGGTTCAGGAACGGGTAGACGTACAGCTCGTCCCAGAAGACGTGGCCGCGGTAGGCCTCGCCGTTGAGGCCGCGGGCCGGAACCCCGGCGTCGTGGTCGGCCGTGTGGCGCGAGCACACCTGCAGGAGGTGGGAGGTGTGCAGGCGCAGCAGGAACTCCACGCGCGGGTCGCCCGGCAAGCTGAAGTCGGCCGCGCGCCAGAGCCCGTCCCAGGCCGAGGCGTGGCGCTCGAGCGCCCGGGGGAAGTCGTTGTAGCGCGCGACCGACTTGCCGGCGTTTCCGAGCGGCTCGCTGATCGCGCGGTCGTAGGATGTGTAGAAGGCGACGATCTTCTCGACGCGGACGGGCTCGCCCTGCCGGACGTCGAAGGCGACGACCTGCTGGATGTAGTCCTCCATCTGGTACAGCGAGCGCTCCGGCTCGACGCGCTCCTCGCCGCGGAAGACGCGCGTCCGGGCGGCCTCGGCCACGTAGATCGTCGACTCCCGCGTGCGCTCCTTGAGCGCGATCACCTCCGGGCCGAACGTGCGCGGCGAGACTGGATCGAGGTGGCGGCCCTCGAGCTGGCGGTAACGCGCGACGTTGGCGTTGGTTACGCGGCCGTCGAGGGCCGAGATGACCTCGACGCGGCCCGACCAGGTCTCCGGCGTGATCGTCCACTCGATCGCGCCCTGATGGACGTGGGCCATGCTCACGAAGCGCCGGCTGCGCAGCGTCGTCTCGCGCCCGGCGCGGTCGCGGAAGCGCAGCTCGCGCGTCACGACCGCGGTGCGCGCGTCGTACTCGTGGCGGTAGCCGAGCAGCTCGACGTTGTCGAGGCCGATCGCCTCCTCGCCCTCGATCCTGAGCTTGAGGACGAGCCAGTTGGGCAGGTTGACGAGGTCCTCGTTGAGCACGGGACGCCCGCCGAGGATCGTCGTCTCGCGGTTGTAGCCGCCGTGCGCATAGGTGCCGGGGTAGTGGACGTCGTCGGCGTCCTGCCACTCCATCGCGCCGCGCGTGCACCAGTAGCCGTTGCCGGTCGACGTGAGCGCCTCGCGCAGCCCCTCTTCAACGGGCTCGAAGGCGTCGTAGCTGAGCTTGGCGTCGTTCACCGTGGTCTCCTTGGGAGGCATGGCCGTCAGCGGGCGAGCCCGTCGAGGAACCGCTCGACGTCGTCGACCGACCCGAGGACGAAGTCGGCGGCCGTGGTTCGCCCCGCCACCTCGGGGTCGTCGGCGGCGCCGACGAAGATCGCGACGCCGCGGCCCGCGAGGGCCCGGAAGGCGTGCTCGTCGGTGACGTCGTCGCCGAGGTAGAGCGGGACGACGTCGTCGCGGTCGAGCCCGAGCGCGTCGAGCAGATAGAGGACGGCGCGGCCCTTGTCCCAGTCGAGCTTGGGCTGGAGCTCGGCGACCATCTTGCCCGGCGTGACCTTGAGCTCGTCCGGGTGCTCGTCGAGCACGCGCCGGACGACGGCCTCGACGCGCGGGCGCTCGTCCTCGGAGACGAGCCGCCAGTGGACGGCGACCGACGCCCGCTTGGGCTCGATCACGACGCCGTCGATCGATCCGAGCTCGTCGCGCAGCGTCTCCGTGACTTGCTCGAGCAGGGGCTCGAAGCCGCTCGCGGCCTCGTGCTCGAGCGTCCCGCGCTCCGGCGACCAGATGTCGAAGCCGTGGCTGCCGGCGACCACGAGGTCGTGGACGCCCATGAGCTCCTGGACGACGGGGCGGTCGCGGCCGCTGACCACGCAGACCGTGCACCGCTGCGCGAGGTCGCGCACGACCTCGCGCATGCGCTCGGACATGACTGCGTCCTCCGGGCGGTCGACGATCGGCGTCAGCACGCCGTCGTAGTCGAGGAAGACGGCCGGCCGCGCGCCGCCGAGGGCGCGCGCCAGCTCGTCCGCGTCGGTCAGCCCGTGCGGCAGGTCTCTGATGCTCGAGCTGCCCACCGTCATCTGACGCTCAGCGGGAGGCGGGCACCCGCCGTATTTCCTCGGTCATCGCCTCGAGCTCCCGACCCTTCGTCTCGCGCACGAAGCGCAGCACGAACAGCAGCGAGAGGAACGCGAAGCCCGCGTAGAGGCCGTATGCGAGGCCGAGGCCCGCGTCCTTCAGCGGCGGGAAGCTCGTCGAGATCGCCCAGTTCGCGATCCACTGCGCGCCGGCGGCCAGCGACAGCGCGGCGGCCCGGATCCGGTTCGGGAACGACTCGCCGAGCAGCACCCACACGACCGGGCCCCACGACATGCCGAACGCGAAGACGAAGAGGTTCGCGGCGACGAGCGCGACCGGCCCCTGGAGGCCGTGCAGGACGGGCTCGCCCGCGGAGTTCGTCCCTGCCGTCCCGAAGATCACCGCCATGACGCCGAGCGTCGCGGTCATGCCGATCGAGCCGATGATCAGCAGCGGCTTGCGGCCCGAGCGGTCGATCAGCGAGATCGCGATCAGCGTCGTGACGATGTTCACGACGCTCGTGATGACCGTGATGATCAGCGAGTCGCTCTCGCTGAACCCCACGGCCTGCCAGAGGATGCTCGAGTAGTAGAAGATCACGTTGATGCCGACGAACTGCTGGAAGACGGAGAGGCCGATGCCCACCCAGACGATCGGCAGCAGCCCCCAGCGCCCGCCGCGCAGGTCCGACCAGCTCGGCTTCTTCTCGGTCTGGAGGGTCTCCTGGATCTGGCTGACCTTGGCGGGGATGTCGATGTTGCCGAGGACCTTGCGCAGCACGGTGCCCGCCTCGTCGAGGCGCGCCTTCGCCACGAGGTAGCGCGGCGACTCGGGGATCGTCAGCGAGAGCACGCCGTAGAGCACGGCGGGAATCGTCATGACCAGGAACATCCAGCGCCACGCCGGCAGGCCGAGCCACAGGTCCTTCTCCGAGCCGCCCGCCGCCTCGGCGAGGATGTAGTCGGCCAGCAGCGCGACGAAGATCCCGAGCACGATCGCGAGCTGCTGCAGGGAGCCCAGGCGACCGCGGATCCGGGCCGGAGCGATCTCCGCGATGTAAGCAGGAGCGATGACCGAGGCCACCCCGACCCCGATGCCGCCGATGACGCGGAAGAACGTCAGCAGCACGAGCGAGTTCGCCAGGCCCGCGCCGATCGCGCTCGCCACGAACAGGATCGCGGCCATCCACATCGTCGGCTTGCGGCCGACGCGGTCGGCCACGGCGCCGGCTGAGAGCGCGCCGGCCGCCGCGCCGAGCAGCGCGGACGAGACGACGAACCCGAGCGTGCCCGAGGCCGTGTTGAAGTGGTCGCCGATCGCCTTGACGGCGCCGTTGATGACCGCCGAGTCGTATCCGAAGAGGAAGCCGCCGAGCGCGGCGACCGACGCCAGCCGCGTGACCGCCGCATTCGACTGGCCTGGCTCGAAACGCTCGACCGAGGTGTACTCGGCGGACGAATCGATGTAGGGACCGCGATCGGCCGGCATGAGCGCCCTCTCTCTCCTGGGGAACGCCCCTTTGCTACCCGGCCGCCGCAGCGTCCACGCATTGCCCGCCGGGAGACGCCGCTCGGCGTCGGTGCAACGCCGCCGAGCTCAGGTCAGGCCTCGACGAGCTGCTCCTTTTCGACGTGGGCCCAGAAGTCGGCCTCGAAGCGCGCCCAGTCGAGGTCCGCACCGGGGCCGCCGGGCGAGCGCGGGCCGTCGCCGTCGCTCCCTCCGCCGCCCGGGCCGCCGCCGTCCTCGCCGCCCGGGTCCCAACCGACCGGGATCAGGCACAGGAAGGCCGCGAGCGAGAGCGGCACGAGCGCGAGGCCGCCCACGAGCTGAGCGAGCAGGACGAGCCCACCCGCCGCGAGCGCCGCTCCGGTGATCAGCAACGCGAGCCCGAGGGCGGCGAGGGTGGCCGCCGCGGGCCGCTGTCGACAGGCGTTGCGGAGCCTTCGGATCATGTCAACGAGACGTCGAAACGACGGGTAGCAGTGTATGTGCCAAGATGCCTGGGCATCGTCGGAGGAGGCACCATGGAGAGCTCGGGCAGCAGCAGCCGCATCCTCATCGTCGCCCATCGCACGGCCACCACGCCGGGGCTGCTCGAGGAGGTGCGCCGCCACGTGCGGGAGGGGACCAGGTTCGACCTGCTCGTTCCGGACGTTCTCGACCGACAGGACGCCGAGTCGACGCTCGAGCTCGCGCTGCCGGTGCTGCGCGACACGGTCGGCTCGGACGTCGAGGGCATCGTCGAGAGCTGTGAGGAACCGCTGGAGGCCGTGAAGCGCCAGCTCGGGCGCGCCAAGTACGACGAGGTGATCGTCTCGACGCTCCCGCTCGGGGTCTCGCGCTGGCTGAAGCGCGACCTCCCGCGCCAGGTCAGCAAGCTCGGCGTGCCGGTCACGGTGGTCACCGCC
This sequence comes from Solirubrobacteraceae bacterium, assembly GCA_035605735.1. GTDB lineage: Bacteria > Actinomycetota > Thermoleophilia > Solirubrobacterales > Solirubrobacteraceae > JAOPZW01. The sequence goes on along the minus strand of DATNGY010000470.1, from coordinate 9,125 downwards.
GTCGGCCGTTCGGGCGCACCGACCGCGGGCGCTCGGGCTCAGTGAGCGCCGGCTCGCGAACCATCTAGATCTCCGTGTGGCGGTTCGGCGAGCTGCAGCTCGCGTCGCGGCAGACGTAGCCGTGCCCGAAGGGCGCGGCGTGGAAGTGCGGCTGATCCGCGGTCGGGCCGTCGGTCAGTGCGCGGGCGATGGCGAGCTTGATGCGGCGTGACATGGCGCGTCCTAAGGGATCGTTTCTGGCGGTAGAGCCAAAGGCTCTCGCAGGCGCGGCGCGCCGGCACTCGCACCACCCGGCCTCGAGGGGTTCGGTTACCCCCTGCTAGCTTGGCCCCGGCCCCATGGCGACGCCCACCGACCGACAGCCCCTGCCGCAGCGCGTGGGCGCGATCCGCGCCCAGCTCGAGCTCCTGCGCGGCGGCGTCGACCCCGACGCGCTCGCGGGGCGAGCGACCGAGCTCGAGGCGGAGATGCAGGCGCCGGGCTTCTGGGACGACCAGCAGGCTGCGGCCCGCGTCAGCGCCGAGCACGCCCGCGCGACGCGCAAGCTCGAGTCCTGGCGCGCGCTCGAGGCCGAGGTCGACGACCTCGTCGCGCTCGCCGAGCTCGCGGAGGAGGACCCGGCGCTCGAGGACGAGCTCGACGGCGGCCTGCGCTCGGTCGAGGAGCGCCTCGCCGAGCTCGAGGAGGAGCGGCTCTTCTCCGGGCGCTACGACGCCGGCGACGCGTTGGTCACCGTCAACGCCGGCGCGGGCGGCACCGACGCGCAGGACTGGGCCGAGATGGTCCTGCGGATGCTCATGCGCTGGGCCGAGCGCCGCGGCTTCACCGTCGAGCTGCTCGAGGCCAGCCCGGGCGAGGAGGCGGGGATCAAGTCGGCGACCTTCCGCGCCTCGGGCGAGAACGCCTACGGCCTCTTCAACGCCGAGCAGGGCGTGCACCGGCTCGTCCGCCTCTCGCCCTTCGACGCCGCCCACCGCCGCCAGACCTCGTTCGCGGGCGTCGAGGTCGCGCCCGTCGTCCACGAGGTCGAGGAGATCACGATCGACGACGACGACCTCCAGGTCGACACCTACCGCGCCTCGGGCGCCGGCGGCCAGCACGTCAACAAGACCGACTCGGCCGTGCGCGTCACGCACCGGCCGACGGGGATCGTCGTGCAGATCCAGAACGAGCGCTCGCAGTCGGCCAACCGCGACACGGCGATGCGGATGCTGCGCGCGAAGCTGCTCGAGCGCGAGGAGCGCCGCCGGCGCGAGGAGATCGCGCGCGAGAAGGGCGACGCGCAGGACGTCAACTTCGGCTCGCAGATCCGCTCCTACGTGCTGCACCCGTACACGATGGTCAAGGACCACCGCACGAACACCGAGGTCGGCGACGCCCAGCGCGTGCTCGACGGCGATCTCGACGCCTTCGTTCGCGCCGAGCTCCTGCGCATCGCCGGCCACGCATGAGACCGGCGCGGTGAGCGAGCAGCCGGCCGCGCCGTACCTCGACGCGCTCGTCGGCTACGGCCACCGCGGGCCGGGTCGCTTCCACGTGCCCGGCCACAAGGGCGGCCAGGGCGCCGACCCGGGCGTGCGCTACGCGTTGGGCGACCGCGCGCTCGCCCTCGACGTGCCGCAGGACATCTGGGGCATCGACGTCGGCCCGCACCCGGCGCCCTACGAGGAGGCCGAGCGCCTCGCCGCCGAGGCCTACGGCGCCCGCCGCACGTGGTTCCTCACGAACGGAGCGACGCAGGGCAACCACGCGCTCTGCCTCGCGCTCGCCCCGCTCGGCGCGTTCGTCGTGGCCCAGCGCAACTCACACGCCTCGCTCGTCGACGGCCTGGTCCTCAGCGGCGGGATCCCGGCCTTCGTCGCGCCCGAGTACGACGCCGAGCTGGGCATGGCGCACGGCGTCGTGCCCGACGCGCTCGCGGCGGCGCTCGCGCAGGCCCCCGACGCGCGCGCCGCGTTCGTCGTCTCGCCGACCTACTTCGGGATGGCCGCCGACGTCCGGGGCCTCGCGGAGGTCGCCCACGAGGCGGGAGTGCCGCTCGTCGTCGACCAGTCCTGGGGGCCGCACTTCGGCTTCCACGACGCGCTGCCGCCGAGCGCCCTGGAGCACGGGGCCGACGCGATCGTGACGAGCACGCACAAGGCCGCAGGGTCGCTGACCCAGAGCGCGATGCTCCACGTCGGGCGCTCCGAGCGCATCGACCCCGGGGCCGTCGGCCGTGCGATCCGGCTCGTGCGCTCGACCTCGCCGTCGTCGCTGCTGCTCGGGTCGCTCGACGGCGCACGCCGCCAGCTCGCGCTCCACGGCGAGCAGCTGCTGCACGAGACGCTCCAGGCGATCGAGGTCGCCCGGACGAAGCTCGAGCGGATCGGCGGCGTCGCCCTCGTCGACGGCGCGCTCGTCGGCCGGCCCGGGGTCGCGGCGTACGACCCGCTGCGGATCGTCCTCGACGTCCGCGAGACGGGCCGAACGGGCTACGAGCTCGCCGAGGCGCTGCGGCGCTCCTACGACGTCAACGCGGAGCTGGCCACGCAGGCGACGGTCGTCTTCCTCGTCGGGCTCGGCGAGAGGCCGGAGACGCTCGCGCGACTCGCGGGCGACGTCGACGAGGTCGTCAAGCGCCTGGAGGCGCCCGGGTCGACGGCGGCGATCGTGCGCCCACCGGGCTCGCTGCGCAACGAGATGGCGGTCTCGCCGCGCGACGCGTTCCTCGGCGAGGCCGAGCTCGTGGCCGTCGGCGACGCGATCGGGCGGGTCTCGAGCGAGTCGATCGCCGGCTACCCGCCGGGCATCCCCGCGCTGCTGCCGGGCGAGCGCATCTCGGCCGAGACCGTGGGCTACCTGCGCGAGCTCGTGACGAGCGGCGCGCGGCTGCACGGGGCGTCGGACCCGGCGTTCGAGACCGTCAACGTCCTCGCCGGCTCCTGACGCGCGTCACGGGGATGCGGCCGCGCCGCGCTCGGCCGCAGCGGGCGGGCGGCCGTACGCGGCGAGCGTCTCGAGCGCGCGGATCGTCACCCACCCGCGCCACTCCGGCTCGGTGGCCGGCGCCCACGCCGGCCAGTCGAACGTCCAGCCGCCGTCGTCGCGCTGGGCGGCGGCGAGCGCGTCGAGGTTGGCCTCGATCGTCGCGTCGTCGAAGAGCGCGCGGCCCGGCGCTCCCGGGTGCGGCGCGAAGTCGAGCGGGCGATGGCGCTCGCCCTCCCGCTCGGCCGGGTCGAGCGTGACGTGCTCGGCCACGAAGGGGGCGACGCGGTCGAGCGCGCGGGCCGCGCGATCGCGGTCCGGCGCGTGCTCGAGAAACTCGAGGATCCCGCGCAGCTCGTACGGGCTCGAGCCCTCGAGGGCCTCGATCGCGCTCCAGCAGAACGCCGTCGCCCCGGGCACCCACGGGTGCTCGATGCCGTGTCGCAGCAGCAGCCCGGCGAGCGCGCCGGTGGTGGTGAGGCCCGGCGGCGGGTCGTCGGCGGGCTGCCACCACGGCGCGTGCGGATACGCGCGCGCGGAGGGCAGGACGAACGGCACGCCGCCCTCGGGCGCGCTCGCGGCGGCCAGGAAGTCGCACGCGCGCGCGACGGCCGGGTCGTCGGGGCGGCCGAGGTCGTCGAGGAGGACCGCGAGCGCGTGGCGCGTCGGCTCGGGCTGGCTGTCGGGTCCGCGGAGGTCGGGCTCGAGCGCGTGGCCGAAGCCGCCGTCGGGGTTTGCGTACGGGCGCAGCGCGGCGGCCACAGCCTCGGGGTCGCCGCCGTCGAAGCGCAGGGCGAAGCGGTGGCGGTCCAGCAGCCGGGCGGCGGCGAGGACGAAGGCGCGGGCGCGGTCGAGGTCTGCAGCGGGCATGCAGGCAGCGTGGCAAGCCCGGTGGCGGTCGTCTTGGAGGTATCGGTCAAGCGGCGAGCCGCGAGGGCGGCCGGCCGGCAAGCGCGCGGACCTCGTGAGTCAGGTGCGCCTGGTCGGCGAACCCGGCCTCGGCCGCGACGCGGGCGAGCGAGATCCCGTCGCGCACGAGCGCGAGCGCGCGCTGGAAGCGCACGACGCGCGCGAAGGCCTTCGGACCAAGGCCGACGCCGTCCAGGAAGCGCCGGCGCAGCTGGCGCTCGCTGAGCGCCACATAGCCGGCCACCGCCGGCACCGGGAGGTCGGGCCGACGGGCGAGGAGGGCGGCAGCGCGCACCACTGCCGCATCGGGCTCGCGCGCGCGATTGGCCACGGCGGCGGCCAGCGCGTCGAGGCCCTCGACGTCGCGGCCGGCGGGTCCCCAGACGTCCTCGAGCGCCGTGCGGGCGTCGCGCAGCTCGTGGGCCGCGACGCCGAGCACGGCGGCCGCCGCGCCGGGGTGGAAGCGCAGCCCGGTGATCCGCTGGCCGGCGCGGACGCTCGTCGGCATCGCCCGCGTGTCCGGACCGGCGACGAGCGCCGCGCCGTCGCGCACCACGAGGTCGACGCAGCCGTCCGGGACGACCTCGACGGTGCCGTCGGCGGCGACGTCCCGGCTCCACAGGCAGCGGACGACGCCGGCGAGCGCCGGCGGCGGCGCCCATTCGCGGTACGCGCTCACGCGCCGAGCGCCTCCCGCACGCGCGGCGCGACCTCCTCGCCGACGCGCCGCACGAGCCCGACCGGGTCGCCGCCGTCGTCGCCGGTGAGAACGAAGCCCTCGAAGCGGTGCTCGGTCGCGAGCCGCTCGATCTGCCCCGGCCACGTCGAGGGCTCGCCGTCGGGGGCGAAGTTGCACAGTCGCCTGATGTCGGCCGGGTCGCGCCCGGCGCGGCGCGCGGCCTCGTCGATGCGGCGCTGGCGCTCGTCGACCTCCTCGAGCGGCAGCCGCGGCACGCTCGGCAGCCAGCCGTCGGCCAGGCGGCCGGTGACGGCGAGCATGCGCGGGCCGTAGGCGCCGAGCCAGATCTCGATCGGGTGGGCCGGCGCGGGCCCGGGATGCAGCCCGCGGACCGCGTAGTGGGCGCCGTCGACGGCGACCGAGCGCTCCATGGCCCAGAACCCGCGCAGAACGGCGATCGCCTCCTCGAGCGCGTCGACGGACTCGGGCCCGCTGCGGCGCGGGCCGCCCATCGCCTCGATCCCGTCCCAGAAGAAGCCCGCGCCGAGGCCGAGCTCGACCCGGCCGCCCGCGAGCACGTCGAGCGAGGCGGCGGCCTTGGCCAGGACCGCCGGGGGGCGCAGCGGCAGGTTGACGACGTCGGGCACGAGGCGCACGCGCTCCGTGCGCGCCGCCGCGTACGCGAGCAGCGTCCACGTGTCGAGGAACCGCCGCTGGTAGGGATGGTCCTGGACCCCGACCAGGTCGAGGCCGGTCGCATCCGCCGCCTCGATCTGCGCGAGCGTGCGCGCCGCGTCCTCGCCGTCCGGCACGACGAAGACGCCGAGGAGCACCGCCATCCCTTGATCCTACGGGTGGATGCTGCCCTCCTCGGGGCTCGTGGACGCCCCGAGGATCCGCGCGGCTGGGACTGGGCGGAAGGGCCGCAAGTCGGGCGCTGTGTCCATCAACGGCGACCGGGCATCGACGTCGACGTGACCATGAGGAGGGCGGCGCCGAGGCCTGCCACGGCGAAGGCCGAGGTGTAACCGGACTCGTCCGGAAAGGCGTCGGCGCCGTCGGCTCCGGCGATGATCGCGAACGTCACCTGCGCGCCGATCGCCACCGCGGTGTTGCGCACCACGGCGTTGACCGCGACGGCGACGCTGGTGCTGTCGGGAGGCGCGCTTCGGATCACGACGGACGCGATGCCCGTCAAGACGAAGCCCCACGCGAGTCCCAACGCGGCGCTCCCGATCGCGAGCGTCGCGGGCGACGCGTCGGTGAGCGCAAGGAACGTGTAACCGGCGATGCCGAGTGCGCCGCCGCCGGCGACCAGCACGCGGGGGCCGAGGCGATCGACCGCCCGGCCGCCCGCCAAGCCGCCCGCCAGGCTTGCCAGGCCGGTCGGCAGCAGGATGAGTCCGATCCCGGTCGTCGACAGGCCCAAGCCGTAGCCGGTGGAAGCCGGCGCCGCTGCGATCTGGGGGATGACGAACACGGCCGTGAAGAGCGAGTAGCCGAACGCGAACGCGCATAGATTGGCGGAGGCGAACGGCCGCGTCGCGACGAGACCGAGATTCACCACGGGCTGCCGCACGCGATCCTCGACGAGCACGAACGCCGCGAGCAGCGCCAGCGCCGCGACGGCGATCACGAGCGTTCGTCCCGACGTCCAGCCCCACGTGCTTCCTCTCGAGATCGCGAGCAGCAAGCCAAGGAGGCCGAGAGCGAGGAGGGCCGTGCCGCCGGCGTCGAGCCTCACATCGGCGCGCACCGGGGACTCGGGCACGAGCACGCTGACGGCGATCGCGATGAGGATCGCGAAGCCCACCAAGAACCAGAAGACCGCGGAGGCGTCGAACGCGTCGACGAGCAGACCGCTGAGCAGGAAGCCGATCGCGCCGCCGGCGCTCGCCCCGCCGACCACGGCGCCGATCGCGTGCGGCATGCGCTCCGGAGCCACGGTGTCGCGGGCGAGGCCGTAGGTCAGCGGCGCGACGGCTGCGCCCAGGCCCTGGACGACTCGACCCGCGATGGCGAGCCCGCTCGACTCGGCGAGCGCGCATATCAGCGAGCCGGCGGCGAATGCCGCGAGCGAGACGAGCAGCATACGGCGCTTGCCGAGCATGTCTCCGAGCCGGCCGACGAGCGGGATCGCCACGATCGACGCGAGCACGAATCCGGTGACCAACCACGCGATCGAACTGAGCGACGCACCGTAGTGCTCCGCGAGCGCGGGAAGCGCGGGGATGATGAGCGACTGCTCGAGGCCGAAGTCGAGCGCACCGAGTGAGAGCACGAGCAGGCCGCCGAACCGGAGCCGCCCCGCGCGCGCGCCAAGGGCGCGCGCCAACGTTGTCGTCGACGCGCCGCTCATCCGGGCGCCGCGCCGATCCGCTCCCGCTCGCGGTCGGCCCTTTCGATGACCCGCGCCACCTCGACACGGGAAGACACGGAGAGCTTGTGGAAGAGGTTGCGGATGTGCGTCTCGACCGTCTTCGGGCTCAGGTAAAGCTCGGCCGCGATCTGGGCGTTGGTCTTGCGATCGACCACCAGGCGCGCCACCTCGAGCTCGCGCCCGGTGAGCGCGTCGATCCCGGCGCCTGCGTCCCGCCTCCCGGGGCGCGTGCGGCGGTGCGGCCGGGCGCCCAAGCGGCCGAGCTCGCGCTCGGCGGCGCCGCGCTGTGCCGGCGCGCCGCACGTCTCGAGGTCCGTCGCCGCGCGCTCGAGCTCGGCCGCCGCCCGCGCTCGGTCGCCGGCCTTGCTCAGCGAGCGTCCGGCGAGGATGCGCGAGAGCGCGCCCTCGACGACGGCGCCGACGGCGTCGGCGACCTCCGCCGAGGCGAGCGCGCGGCTGGCCGCGGTCGCTGCATCTCCGCGGTCGAGCGCGACGGCGGCGACGGCCCGATCCGCCATCGCGCGCGGGAGACGGAGGCCGAGCGTGTCAGCGAGAGCCTCGGCGCAGGCGGCCGCTCGCGACGCCTCGTCGCGGCTGCCCAACGCCAGCCGACAGCGCGTGAGGAGCTCGAGGAAGTTGACTCTCCAGGGCCCGGGAATCTGCGTGAGCTCCTCGCCCCCCGCCGACGCGAGGAGCTCCTCCACCGCGCGACGGGGCTCGTCGGCGGGGAGAAGCGCGGCAGCGAGAGCAGCGCCGCACAGCGGCAGCAGCGGGCCGGCATCGAGGTTCCGCGCCACCTCCAGCCCCTCCTCGCCGCATGCGAGCGCGGTGCCCGTGTCCCCGGCGGCGGTGGCCGCCAGCGACCGGCTCATGAGGCTCCAGCCGAGCACCTCGGGATAGCCCGGAAGGCGCGCCGCCTCCACGACGGCGTCGAGGAGCTCGGCGGCTTCGGCGAGCCGGCCGCGCATGAAGCGGATGGTTCCCACCCAGTACGGCACCGGAAAGGCCTCTGCCTGACCCGTCGCGCGTGCGACGGCGAGCGTACGCTCGGCGAGCTCACCGGCCTTGTCGTAGCGATCCAGGTAGAGCTCGGCGCGCGCGAGGTTGGCCGCGGCGTCGAGGTGGAGCGCCAGCTCGTCGTCGCTCAACGCATACACGAGCGCCGTCGCCTCGTCGTGTTGAGTCCGGGCCGCCCCGACCTCTCCGGCGAGAAGACTCGCGAGTACCAAGGTCGCCGCGGCGCTGGCGGTGAGCGGACGATCGCCGAGCGGTCTCGCTGCGATCAGCGCACGCTTCGTCCAGTCGCGCATCGACGCGTAGTCGCGGCGGTAGAAGGCGTCGAGCTGCAGCACGAGCATGAGCTCGACGGCCGCGGGCGAGACCGCGTCGGAGAGGCCATCCAGCGCGCTCGTCAGCCGGGTGTGCGCCTGGTGGTGGCGGCCGAGGAGAGCCTCGAGGACGGCGCACTTGGCGATCAGCCGCAGCCGCGACGCGGACTCGCCCGCGGGGAGGATGTCGAGGCCTTCCAGCACCGCAGCGTGCGCCTCGTCGAAGTCTCCCGCGGCGGAGCGGGCCTCCGCCAGCGCACCGAGCAGCCCGACGCGCTCGGCGGCCGGCGCCGTCGCAGGGAGCACCCGGAGCGCCGCGCCGTACAGGCGCGAAGCGGTGACGGGCGCGCGCTGCGCGGCCGCCCCTGCTGCCTCACGCAAGACCTCGACGGCGGCGATGTCGCCGTGGCGCGCCGAGCGCTCGACGTGGTGGGCTCGCTCGGCGGCCGGCGCGCCCCGCGCCGCGAGCGCCGCCGCACAGCGCTCGTGCGCGCCGAGGCGCCAGGCGCCGGGCGCGCCGTGGTAGACGGCGGCGCGTACCAGCGGGTGGCGGAAGCGGAATCGCCTAGGTACGTCGGTGATGCGGACGAGATCGCGCCGCAGCAGCTCGTCCAGCGCCTCGAGCGAGTCGTCCTCGGACATTCCTGCCGCGGCGGCCGCCAGCTCGGGCTCGAACGGGTCACCCGCCACCGAAGCTCCCTCCAGGGCGCGCCGTGTGGTTTCGGCGAGGACGGCGAACTCCTCGGCCAGCGCGGCCGCGACGCCCGCCGGCACCTCGACGCCGGACAGCGATACGCCTCCGGCGTTGCGACCGCCGGCGCCGCCCCGCAGCGATGCACGCGCGAGCTGCTCGAGGTAGAAG
>DATNGY010000469.1:0-4476 GCA_035605735.1 Solirubrobacteraceae bacterium | reverse complement strand
CGGCCTGCCCGAGATCCAGGTCGGCGACGACCTCGCCGCGCTCGTCGCCGAGCGCGGCGAGCTGCGCGCCGGCGACGTCCTCGTCCTCGCCCACAAGGTGGTCTCGAAGGCCGAGGGCGCGCTGCGCGCGCTCGCCGCCGTCGTCCCGGGCGAGCGCGCGCGAGCGCTGGCCACGCTCCTCGGCAAGGACCCGCGCCACGTGCAGGTCGTCCTCGACGAGAGCGCCGCGGTCCTGCGCGCCGAGCGCGGCGTGCTCATCTGCCGCACGCGCCACGGCTTCGTCTGCGCCAACGCGGGCGTCGACGCGTCCAACGCGCCCGCGGGTTGGCTCGTCACGCTGCCGCGCGACCCGGACGCGAGCGCGCGCGCGCTGCGCGCCGCGCTGCCCGCCCGTCCCGCCCTCGTGATCGCCGACTCGTTCGGGCGGGCGTAGCGGCACGGGCAGTGCGACGTCGCCGTCGGGGTGGCGGGCCTGGCGCCGCTCGCCGACTGGCGCGGGCGCCGCGACAGCATGGGCCGGGAGCTGCGCGCGACGTGGATCGCGATCGCCGACGAGGCCGCGGCGGCGGCCGATCTCGCGCGCGACAAGGCCTCGCGCGAGCCCGCCGTCGTGGTCCGCGGGCTCGAGCGCTACGTCACGCCCGAGGACGGCCCGGGCGCCGCCGCGCTCGTGCGGCCGATGTCCGACGACCTCTTCGGCTGAACGCAGGCGTTTGGAATGCGGCTCGTCGTGGGATCCGCAGCCGAGTGCCCGACGCGATCCCATGCACCCACGAGGCCCGGGCCGCCGGCGAGCTGCGGCTCTCGGGCAACGGCACCGTCGTCGCATGCCTCGTGTGCGAGCACTGTTGCGCGGCGTTGGCCGTGGTGGACGAGTTCGCCTACGCACCCGCCCCGCGCGCGTACGCCGCGCCGGTAGGAGGAGGCGCGCGCGCGGCGAACCACGGTGCGTGAGCCCGCGGCGCCTCTCGGCCCTACTCGCGTGCGCGCTGATCGCGCTCGCGCTCGGCGGCTGCGGGCGCGGGGCCGACGAGCGGACGGTCGGCTCCGTCACGGAGCGCTTCCTGCAGGCCGTCGAGGCGAAGGACGGTGCCGTCGCGTGCGCACAGCTCACGAGCGCCGCGGTGCAGCAGCTCGAGAGCGAGGAGAGCAAGCCCTGCCCGCAGGCCGTGACGTCGGTGCAGGCGTCGCCGGGCCCTGTGCGCCGGACGGCGGTCTACATCACGAGCGCGAAGGTCGACCTCACCAACGGCGAGAGCGCCTTCCTCAACCGGACCTCGGCGGGCTGGAAGCTGTCCGCGGTCGGCTGCAAGCCGCAGGCGGGCAAGCCCGCCGACCAACCATACGACTGCGACCTGGAGGCGTGATGCGCGCGGTCTTCGTCCTCTACCTCGTCGTGATCACGGTCGGCCTGACCTACTTCATCGCCCTCGGCCTGCTGCAGCGCTAGTGCGCCGCTTCCTCTACGAGAACGGCCTCGGGCTCTTCTTCGGGGCGATCTTCCTCGCCACGGTCATCGGGCAGGCCTTCGTCGGCCACGCGGACTTCAACCACCTGCAGGCCGCCGACCAGAACGCCCCCGTCTCGCTCGGGCGTTACGTCACCTCCTCGGACTTCGCCGCGGACGTGCTCGAGAACTGGCAATCGGAGTATCTCCAGTTCTCGCTGTACATCTTCGGCACGGTCTGGCTGCTGCAGCGCGGCTCGCCCGAGTCCAAGAAGCCCGGCGAGGCCGGTCCGGGGTCCGACGAGGACCAGCAGCTCGGCCCCCACGCCCACGAGCGCTCTCCGGCCTGGGCGGGCGTCGGCGGGTTCCGGCAGTGGACGTACTCGAACTCGCTCATCATCGTCATGACGTCGATCTGGATCGCCTCGTGGACGGGCCAGGCGATCGCCGGGCGCGTCGCCTACAACGCCGAGCAGATCGACAACCGCGAGGCGCCGCTGAACCTCCTCTCCTACGTGGGCTCGTCGGACTTCTGGGACCGGACGCTGCAGAACTGGCAGTCGGAGTTCCTCGCCGTCGGCTCGATGGCGGTGCTCGCGATCTACCTGCGCCAGCGCGGCTCGCCGGAGTCGAAGCCGGTCGGGGCCGCGCACGACGTGACGGGCGAAGAAGGCTAGAGCTGGTTGATTCCGCGGCCGCCGCTGGATCGCCACCCACGCGCCTTGTCCGCCGTCGGCTTGGCGGGCCCCGCCGACGGTCGGTGCTCGCACTCGTTCCGGCCTCGAGGGACGGCGAGCGGCCCGCGCCCGTCGGGGCGGCGCGCCGGAAGCGGGTCGAGTGGTCCCCAAGGTGTCATATGGACGCCCTGGGGACCACTCGACCTCAGGCGGCGCCGCGGAGCGAACGGCGAGTCTCGCCTCCGCGCCCCGCCTGAGCAAACCCGGCACTCGCACGCGCTGCCATCGGCCGCGGATTTGGGCGCGCCGCCCACGATCCCCGACCCCGCGCACGCGCGGCCGCGGAATCAGCCATCTACCCGAGGCGGGCCACCCGGTAGCGGCGCGGCCCGCGCGGGGTCTCGACCGCGACCTCGTCCCCGGGCCGCGCGCCCAAGAGCGCCCTAGCCACGGGCGATTCGGCCGAGAGGCGGCCGGCACGCAGGTCGGCCTCGGTGGCGCCGACGAGCATGTAGGTCGCCTCGCGGCCGCTGTCGAGGTCGGCGATGGTGACGGTGGAGCCGAAGGCAACCGCCTCGCTCGCGGTGGGCGCCGCGACGACGCGCGCGTTGCGCAGCCGCTCCGCGAGCCGGGCGATCCTCGTCTCGAGGTGGGCCTGGTCCTCCTTGGCGGTGTGGTAGTCGGCGTTCTCCTTGAGGTCGCCGTGCTCGCGCGCCGCCTGGATGCGCCCGGCCATCTCGCGCCGCGCCGGGCCCTCGAGGCGCGCGAGCTCGGCCTTGAGGGCCTCGAGCCCCTCCGGGGTGATCGCCTCGCCATCAGCCATCTGGCTCATGATGGCGGCCCGGCGGCCGCGGCGGCGGTCACGTCGTCGAGGGCGGGGCGGTCGCCGAAGCCCTGCAGCCACCACGTGACGCCCGCCTCCTCGAGCGCGGCGAGGCGCGCGCGGTCGGGTCGCCGACGCGAGCTGACGACGACGTCGAACGGTCCGGCGTCGGCGGGGCGGTGCTCGGCGACAACCCCGAGCAGAGCGCGCACGTCCGCCGGCTCGAGCGTCGCCCGCGAGACCGGGAAGACGCCGTCGAGGCGCGCCGCGCGGCGCAGCGGCGCGCGGTGGGGCCAGACGCACGCGCCCCACAGCGGTGGCGCCGGCGTCTGCGCCGGCGTCGGCAGCACCTGCGCGCGATCGAGCGTCCAGGCCGGGCCGGCATGGATCACCGGCTCGCCCGTCCAGGCGGCGCGGACGATCTCGAGGCCCTCGTCGAGCAGCGCCGCGCGGGCGCGGGCGTCGCGCTCCTCGCCGAAGGCGCTGAGCTCGCGGAACGCGTCGCCCCCGAGGCCGACCCCGAGCACGGCGCGCCCGCCCGAGAGGCGGTCGAGCGTCGCGGCCTGGCGCGCGACGTCCCACGGGCGCCGGCGCGGCAGCGGCGTGACGAGCGGCCCGAGCCGCAGCCGCTCGGTGGCGACGGCGACGGCGGCGAGCGCGATCCACGGGTCGGCGACGTCGACGCCCGGAGCGGCCATGACGTGGTCCCAGACGAAGAGGCCGTCCCAGCCGGCCGCCTCGGCGCGGGCGGCGACGGCCGCGAGCGCCCCGGCGTCGGCCAGCGCCCCGAAGGGCGCGACGTAGAGCCCCGCGCCGACGCTCAAGCGGCGACCGGGAGCGGGTGGTGGCGGACGAGCTCGTAGAGGGTCGTGCGCTCGGCGGCCGGCCGCCCGGCGCGGTGGGCGGCGGCGATCAGCTCGGGCGGGTCGAGGCGCACGCCGTGGTAGGAGCCGGCCAGGCGGCTGATGTTCTCCTCCATGAGCGTCCCGCCGAGGTCGTTGACGCCCCACGTGAGCGCCTCGGTGGCCGCGTCGAGGCCCATCTTGACCCACGATGCCTGGAGGCTGGGCACCGTGCGCCCGAGCGCCAGCCGGAAGACCGCGGTGTGCTTGAGGTTCTCCGCCCGCGAGATCTCCTCGACGCCGTGCGTGCGCCCCAGCAGCGTGTGGAACGGGATGAAGCTCAGCGGCACGAACTCGGTGAACCCGCCCGTGCGCTCCTGCAGCGCGCGGACGACGCGCATGTGCTCGGCGAGCTCCCACGGCTCCTCGACGTGCCCGAACATGACCGTCGCGGTCGAGCGCAGCCCGGCGCGGTGCGAGGCCTCGATTATCTGCACCCAGCGCGCGACCGGGAGCTTGTTCGGGCTGATGCGCTCGCGGACGCCGTCGTGGAGGACCTCGGCCGCGGTCCCCGGCGTCGAGCCGAGGCCCGCTTCGCGCAGGCGCGCGAAGACCTCGTCGGGGCCGAGCCCGGAGACGTCGCACATGTGCGCGATCTCCATCGGGCTGTAGGCGTGCAGGTGCAGC
>DATNGY010000468.1:0-2554 GCA_035605735.1 Solirubrobacteraceae bacterium | reverse complement strand
CGCGAAGAACAAGCTCCGCGACGCCGACGCCTACCGCCAGCTCGTCGGCTCGTTCTTCGAGCAGACCGTCGCCGACGCCTACGAGCTCTACGAGCAGGGCCTGCACCGCGCCAACGCGATGGACTTCGACGACCTCCTCGTCAACACGGTCAACGTCCTGCAGCTCTTCCCGGAGGTCCGCGGCCGCTACGCCGCCGCCTTCCGCCACGTCCTCGTCGACGAGTACCAGGACACGAACCACGCGCAGTACCGGCTCCTGCAGCTCCTGGCCGGCGAGCGCCGCAACCTCGCGGTCGTGGGCGACGACGATCAGTGCCTCGTCGCCGGGACGCTGGTGACGATGGCGGACGGCACGCGGCGTCCGATCGAGGAGGTCGTGCCGGGCGACGAGGTCCTGTCGTGCTACGGCAGCGGCGACTTCAGGCCGGCGCGCGTGACCGACGTCTTCGGCTCACGCCGTACCGACGGCGTGCGGATCCGTCTACGCAGCGGCCGGGAGATCGTCAGTACGCCCGAGCACACGCACTTCGCGGGCTTCCGGGGAGGGCTTGGCGAGCTGTGCATGGATGCAATGCACGACTCGCCACGCCCCCCCGCGACGCTGACGCTGTGCGGCGCGCGCGCGGGGCAGGCGCCCGCGCATACCGTGGCCGCGGCCGGACGCGAGGCGCGCTTTGCGGACTTCGGCGCCGCCGTGCGCTTCGCCCGCCGGCACGCCGGTGCCCGCGTCCGCCTGAGCGCCCGCCTCGGTGCCGAGGCGCTGCCGTTCAGGGCGGCCTCGGCCGTGCGGCGCGGGATGGCGATGTTCACCGAGGAGGGCGCGCTCGACGTCGTCGAGTCGGTCGAGCCGGTCGCGTTCGAGGCGCCGGTCCACGACTTCAACGTCGAGGGCACCCACAACTTCATCGCCAACGGCGTCGTCACCCACAACAGCGTGTACTCCTTCCGCGGCGCCGACATCCGCAACATCCTCGACTTCACCGACGACTTCGGCGACGCCAAGGTCGTCCGGCTCGAGCAGAACTACCGCTCGACGCAGACGATCCTCGACGCCGCCAACGCGGTCATCGCCCACAACCGCGGGCGGATGGGCAAGTCGCTGCGGACCGACCTCGGGCGTGGGGACCCGATCCGCGTGCGCGAGCTCGACGACGAGCACGCGGAGGCGCGCTTCGTCGTGGGCGAGGTCGAGCGGCTCGTGGACGAGGGCATCTCGCGCGAGGAGGTCGCGGTCTTCTACCGGACGAACGCGCAGTCGCGCGTGCTCGAGGACGCGCTCGTGCGGCGCGAGGTCCCCTACCAGGTCATCGGCGGCACCAAGTTCTACGAGCGCGCGGAGATCAAGGACGCGATCGCGTACCTCACGGTGCTCGCCAACGGCCAGGACGTCGTCGCGTTCACGCGCGTGGCCAACGCGCCGAAGCGCGGGCTCGGGCAGACCTCGCTCTCGCGCGTCGTCGCCCACGCGGAGACGATGGGCGTGAGCATCTGGGACGCGGCCGCCGATCCGGCCGCGGTGCCCGGTCTCGGGACCGCCGCCCGCCGCGCGCTCGAGCGCTTCATGGCGACGATGACCTCGCTGCGCGAGCGCGCCCAGGAGCGCGTGCCGGTGGGCGACCTGCTCGACGCCCTCCTGCACGAAACCGGTTACCTCGAGGCGCTCGAGGCCGAGCGGACGATCGAGGCCCAGGGCCGCCTCGAGAACCTGCAGGAGCTCGTCGGCGTCGCCCGCGAGTTCGACGCCGCCGCCGACGAGGACGACGATCGCCTCGACGCGTTCCTGGCGACCGTCGCGCTCGTCGCCGACGCCGACACGCGGCGCGACGAAGAGGGCCTCCTGACGCTGATGACGCTGCACAACGCCAAGGGGCTCGAGTACCCGATCGTCTTCCTCATCGGCTGCGAGGAGGGCGTCTTCCCGCACTCGCGCTCGCTCGACGAGGGCACGCTCGAGGAGGAGCGGCGCCTGTGCTACGTCGGACTCACCCGCGCCAAGCGCGACCTCGTCGTGACGTACGCGCGCCGCCGCTCGGTCTTCGGCAACGCCCAGCCCGGGCTGCCGAGCCGTTTCCTGGCCGAGATCCCGCCCGAGCTGACCGACCGCGAGGGCGCGCCGGCCGTGCTCGGCGGCCTCGGGGACGGGGCCGCCCGGCCGCGCGCGATGACCTCATGGGCGGCGGCGCGCGCCGACGTCTCGGGCGGCGACTTCCGCCTCGGCGACGACGTCCTGCACGCGGCGTTCGGCGAGGGCGTCGTCACCGGCGTCGAGCCCGGCGGGATCGTCGTCGTGCGCTTCGCCGGCGACGGCTCCGAGCGCAAGCTCATGGCCGAGTACGCCCCGATCCAGAAGCGGTGAGCGCCCGCGTCATCGACGGCCGGGCCGTCGCCGCCCGGGTGCGGGCCCAGGTCGCGCGCGACGTCGCGGCGTTCGCGGCCGAGCACGGCCGGCCGCCCGGCCTGGCGACCGTCCTCGTAGGCGACGATCCGGGCAGTGCGGTCTACGTCGGCGGGAAGCAGCGGGCGTCGGCTGAAGTCGGCCTACGCGGCTTCGACC
>DATNGY010000467.1:0-7919 GCA_035605735.1 Solirubrobacteraceae bacterium | reverse complement strand
GCCTGCAGCTGGATCGCGTAGTCGACGGCGAGGCCGAGGAGGATCGGAGCGACCGCGATCGAGGCGATCGTCAGCGACGCGCCGACCGCCGACAGGCCGCCGAGCGTGAGGCCCGCGGCCGCGAGCGCGACCACGAGCGGCAGCAGCGCCAGGCGCGCGCGGAAGACGAGCGCGAGCGTCAGGGCCATGACGGCGACGGCGACCGCGAGGAGCACGGCAATCGAGCGCGGCAGCGACGAGGAGAGGTCGCTGACGACGACGGGCGCGCCGGTGACGACGTAGCTGCCCTTGCCGTTCGGCAGGCGCCACTGGGGCATCGCCACCGCGCGGCGGATCTGCGCGATCGCGTCGCGGCGGGCCGCCTCGCCCAGCCCCGGCCGCAGGCGGACCTGGACGAGCGCGGCGTCCTTGTTCGGGAACAGGTAGGCGAAGCGCGCCTTCGGCACGCCGGGTCCGCGGGCGTCGTCGAAGACGACGCGCGAGACGAACTGCGGGTCGTCGAGGCGCGGGGCGCTCGAGAGGCCGTAGTGCAGGGCGAGCACGAGCAGATCGCGCGTGGCGCGGGCCTGCACGAGCCGGCGCGCCTCGGCCCCGAGGCGGCGCGCCTGCGCCGGGCTGCGGCCCTGGGCGCGCGCCAGCGCGCGGGCCGCGCGCGCCGCGCGATCGCCCTGCGCCTGCGTCTGTCGCGTGCGCGCCCGCAGCTCGTCCTGGATCCGTCCGACGGCCTCGTTGAGAAACGTGCCGGGCCCGAAGACGACGCGCACGGACCGGGTGCGGGCGAGCGCCGCGCACGGCCCACCGCCCCCGCCCGGCGGCCGCCGCCCGGCGGGCACGTTCCCGGACAGGCAGCCCTCGAGGCCGAGCACGCGCGCGAGGTCGGACGTGAGCACGAGCTGCGTCACGGGCTCGCGGACGAGCACGTAGACGGGCTCCTCGCCGAAGCGCTGGTGGAGGCGGTCCGTCGCCCGCGCCGACGGCGAGTCCGAGCCGACGAGCGTCTCCGTCGCCGCCGTCGCCTGCAGGCGCACGGCGAGCACGCCGCCGGCGAGCGCGAGCAGGCCGACGCCGAGCCCGACCGCGAGCGGCCGCCGCGCCGCCAGCCCCATGACCCGCGCGAGCAGCCTCGACAGCCTCACGACGCCGACACGCTACCGGCGCGGCGCGCGACTCACTACGGCGCCGCGGTCGGCGCCGCTGTCGGCGCGCGCGACGCGTGGATCTGGGGGAACTGCGAGGAGCGGCCCTGGAAGGTGAAGTCCGACTGCTGCCGACACGGCGGCGCCGTCGCCCGGCCCGCCGGGGCGAAGAAGAACGTCTGGACCTGGGCGTTGAGCGTGGCCGAGATGTACGGGTTCGGCGCCTGGTTGAGCGTCGGCACGCCGCGGCCGCACTGGCGCGTCTCGTAGGAGGGCAGGCCGCGCTTGAGCTGCGTGAAGACGCCGGGCAGCGTGTAGGCGTTCGCCCGGTTCGTGCCGATGCGGTGCGGGTACGCCGCCAGCCCCTCGGGAGCCGCGGGGTTGGTCGTGCGCAGGTAGTGCGCGGTGCCGCCGCCGGGGCCGGCGGGCCCGGTGGCCTGCGTCGACGCCGCGGCGTTGGCGAAGAACGCCGTCAGCTCGCGCTTGTAGCCGCCGAGGAACGACAGCGCCGGGTTGAGCTGGCGCAGCGGCGCATCGAGCTCGCGCAGGAAGGGGTGCAGCTCGTCGAGGAACCGCTCGAGCGCCGGCAGCCCCGCCTGCGAGGCGGCGATCGCGGGGTCCAGGTCCTCGAACAGGGTCTGGAGCTCGGGCGATAGCGCCTCGAGGTCCTGCAGGGTCGGGCTGAGCTGGGCGGCGGCGGGCCGCAGCTGGGTGACGAGCGGGTTCGTCGCAGCGGCGAAGGCCTGCAGCTGGCGAACGGTCAGCGTCGACTCGCGCTCGAAGGTCGGCAGCGCTCGGAACGTCGCGGCGAGGTCGGCGTTGCGCCGGGCGGTCGTGGCGAAGACGCGGTCGCTGTTCTCGATCAGGCTGCGCAGCTGGCCGTCGCGCTCCGACAGCGCGTCGAAGACCGCGCCGGTGTCGCGCACGACGGAGCGGACGTCGGCCTGCTGGGAGTCGAGGATCCGCAGGACCGTCGTGAGGTCCGCCTCGAACGCGGGCAACGTCCCGATCGCGTCCGAGAGGTCGCGGCCGCGGCCCTGCGAGGCCAGCGCCGTCTGCTGGATGAAGGTCTGGAGCGCCTTGCGCGTCGGCGCGTCGAAGGTGCGCAGGATCGCGTCGAGCTCGACCGTGCCCGACACGCGCGAGCTGGCCAGCTGTCCGTCCTCCGCGATCGTCCCGGCCGAGCGGTGCCCCGGCGTGAGCTCGACGTAGGCCTCGCCGAGCAGCGTCTTCTGCCGCAGGATCGCCCGGGCGTCCTTGGGCAGCGGCGCGTAGCGCTCCTGCAGCTCGATCGTCACGTCCGAGCTCCCGGTCGCCTTGTCGGGCTCGATCTTCTTGACCTTGCCGACCGTGACGCCCGAGATGCGCACGTCGGCCTCCTGTGCGAGCTGCCCGGCCTGGTTGAAGGCGACGTGGAAGCGGTAGCCCTTGGGCTTGAGCGGGACCGCGCCGCCGAACGCGAGCCAGAGGAAGAGCAGCAGCCCGAAGCAGGACAGCGCGAAGCCGACCATCACGAGGATCCGTCCGAGGCTTGGGGCCTGCTTCTGCATCAGCAGACCGACGCCGTGGTGGGCGGGTTGAGCAGGCTCGAGAGCGTTCCCAGCAGCGTCGGGCCGGCGGCCAGGGCGTTGATGAGCGAGAGCCCGGTGCAGTCGGTGATGACCAGCCCCCGCCGGATCGGCCCGGCGGCGTCCTGGTTGGAGAAGATCGTCGCCCCGATGTGGCTGCCCCAGGAGGCCCAGAACAGGTAGCCCTCCTCCTTGCCGGGCGGGTTGTAGGCGAGCTCATTGAGCAGCCGATTGACGATCTGCAGCGAGGTGGTCAGCTGCGGCGCGATGACGGCGAGGTCGCCGGCGACGGGGGCCAGCGCCTTCACGGTGGGCAGCGTGGCCCGCGTGAAGGGGCGCAGCTCGTCGCGGATGACGGGCGTCGTCTTGATCAGGAACGGGCGCGTCTGGCTCAGCGCCGGGCCGAGCGCGCGTGCGGCCGGGCGCAGGGCGCCCAGCGTGGGGCCGAGCACGCGCGCGAGGCGGTCGACCTTGCCGAGCGTCCGGTCCGTCTCGGCGAGCGCGCCGGGCAGCAGCCCGAGTGCCTCGCGCAGCTGGACGTCCTGCGCGGCGAAGGCGCCGAGGACGCGGTTCGAGGCGTCCACGAGCCCGGCGAGGTCGTCGTCCTTGGCCCCGAGCGCCGTCGCCAGCAGCGAGAAGTTGTGGATCGAGCGCTTGATGTTGCGCTGGCGCTCCCGCAGCGCGCCCGTGATCTGCGCCACGTACCGCGCGGTGGGCTCGAAGCGCCGCAGCGTCGTCGAGAGCGCTCGCCCCTGGCCGTCGAGCGCCTCGCCGCCGCCCGTGACGAGCATCGTGAGGAAGTCGCGCGTGTCGGCGTCGAGCGTGGAGACGATCTCGTCGAAGTTGACGTTCGGCGCGGTCTGGCTGACCGGGATGACGTAGCCGGGCGGCGCCTCGCCCGAGCGGCGCGAGCCGGGCGCGAGCTGCACGATCATGTCGTTGAGCCCGGTCTTCGGGCGCAACAGCGCCGTCGCGTCGCGGTAGATCGGCGTGTACTTGCGCCGGATCTTCATCGTTACGACGGCCCGGCCGTCCTCGAGGTCGACCTTGGTGATCTGGCCGACGTCGACGCCGGCGACCTGGACGGCCTGGCCCTGGCCGGGCGTGACCGACTGCGCCGACGAGAACTGGGCCTTGTACTCGACGAAGTCCGAGCCGACGAGCGGCACCCACTTCGGCAGGTAGAAGCGCTGGTGGGCGAGGATGTAGCCGCCGACGAGGGCGGCGACGACCACCAGCCCGGCGATGAGGCCGGCGTCGCGCGCGTGCTTGCGGATCGTGCGCCCCATCACCGCAGCGCGTCGGAGGGGCCTGAGGCGGCCCCGTTGAGGTCCGGGAGCTTGTTCGTGTAGCAGGGCACGCCGGGCTTGTAGGGCGGCTTCTTGCCCGGGTAGACCGGCCGCGTGCCGAGCGGCAGCGCCGCCGAGTTGCCGAAGTTCGGCGCGCCGCCGAGGACGACCTTGACCGTCTGATCGCCGCCGCCCGGCTGGAAGCGCACGTACTGGCCGTTGCCGTCGAAGTTCTGACCCTCGCCGGTGAGGCCGGTGAGCGAGTAGAGCAGCTCCTTGTAGTTCTCCGTGTTCGTCGAGAAGCGGCCGTCGGAGATCTTCACGTCGCCGGTCGGCAACACGACGCGCGTCGCACACTTGGCGGCGAGCCCGCCCTGCGGCAGCAGCGGCACGCTCGCGTCGATGAGCGCGGCGAGATCGGGCGTCGCCGCGCTGGCGGCGCGCGCCCACGCGCGCAGCTCGTCGGGGCCGAGCAGCGCGCGCGTCTGGCGCACCCACGGGAACGCGGCGTCGATGGTCGCCGCGGTCTGGCGCACTCCGGGCAGGATCTCGCGCGCGAACGCGCGCGTGTCCGGGAACGCTGCGTTGAGCGCGTCGAGCGTGCGGTCGCCGCTGGCGAGCGTCGGGGCGAGCAGGCGTATGCTCGCGCTCAGGTCGCCGGCGCGGTCGGCGGTCGCCGCGACCGTGCGGTTGAAGTTCACGACGAGGTCCTCGAGCTGTCGCTCGTTGCGTCCCAGCCCCTCGGTCGTGCGGTTCAGGCCCTTGATCAGCGCCGAGAGGTCGTGCGGGTCGGTGCCGCGCAGCGCCTCGGCCACGATCGCCGTGCCCTCGAGCGCGGGCTTGCCGTAGACGATCGCGTCGTTGAGCGACTCCGCCGCGGTCTGGCCCCGAGCGCTCGGGTCGGCGTCGGCGTCCTCGGCGGCGGTGGGCTTCGCGGTGAGGCCCGTGCCCAGGCCCTCGAGCAGCTTCTGGAGCTGCGCGCGGGTGTCGGCCTGCAGGCTCGTGAGCACCTGGTCGAACTGCACCGGCGTCGACGTCTGCGTGAGCGGGATCGTGTCGCCGTCGGCGAGCCGCGGCGAGTCCGGCGTGCCCGGCTGCAGGTCGACGAAGAAGTTGCCCTCGAGGAAGATCCGGGGGCGGATCTTGGCCGTGGCGTCCTTGTGGATCGGGAGCGCCTTCTTGTCGAGCTCGAGCGTGAGCACGGCCGCGGTCGTGCCGTCCTTGCGCTCGATCCCCTTGACCTTGCCGACGTTGACGCCGGCGATCCGCACGGGCGAGTTCTTGCGGATCGAGTTCGCCGACTCGAAGACCGCCTTCACCCGGAAGCCGTGCGTGAACGGCACGTGCTTCGTGAACGCGAAGAAGGTGACGACGACGATGACCGCGAGCGCGATCGCGCCGACCGCGAACGGGCTCGCGCCGCGGCGATCCTTCCGCGCCACGCGGTGGCCGTCGGCGCTCACGGGCCGCTCCCGGTGCGCACGGTCGTGTCGGACTGGGTCCCGGGCGGGTTGCCGATGACCTGGCGCCCCGTGAGGAACGGCTCGTTGCCCGCCTCGCACTCGTGCGGCTGGCCCGGCGAGGCCGTGTTCGGGTACGGGTTGGAGTGCAGGTAGTTCGGCCCGGGCCCGTTGGCCGGCGCGGACGACGGCTGGCCCTCGTTGTTGGGCCCGGGGACCGTGCCGACGATGATGAACCGCTGCGACGTCCCCTGCGGGCCGCCGACGCTGAGCAGGTTCGAGATGTTGCGGAAGAACAGCGTCACGTAGTTGCAGACGGTCTGCGCCGGGGTCAGGTAGGCGACGGTCGGGGCAGCCACCTGCGCGGTCTCGGCGAGGTCCTTGGCGCCGACGAGGACGAGCGGATCCCCGCTCACGCGCCCGAGCGCCGCGAAGGAGGCCTGCAGGCGCTCGTTGAGCGCGACCGAGCGCCGCAGCGTCGGGGTGCCGATCGCGAGCGTGCGTGCCAGCACGGGCGCGGCGCCTTGCAGCGCCGCCGCCCCCGGCCGCAGCTCGCGGAACAACGCCTCGGAGTTGGCGAGGAACGGGCGCGTGGCGCGCAGGCTCGTGGTCGCCGCGTCGAGCGCCTCGGGCGCGCCCGCGATCGAGTCCTGCAGATACGGCCGCGCCACCGAGGACAGCGCCGTGAACGTCGTGTCGAGGTTGCGGAACAGCGACGCCTGGGTCTCGGCGACCGGAGCCAGCAGGCCCGCCGTGCGCGCGAGCGCGTCGTTGAGGCGCCGCAGCTGCGTGGGGCGGGCGGAGAGGTTGTCCATGACCGGGCCGAGGTCGAGCAGCAGCGGGTTGGCGAGCTCGATGGCTCGGTTGAGGTCGCCGCCGCGGCCGGCGAGCGCCGTGCCGAGCTCGTTCAGGTTCGTCCGCGAGGCCGCGCGCGTGCGGTCGTCGAAGGTGTTGAGCACCTCGTCGAGCTCGACGGGCTGCGGCCTGGCCTGGCGCAGCGGGATCGTGGCGCCGTCCTGCAGCCCCTTGGAGCTCGTGCCCTTCGTGATCTCGACGTACTTGAGGCCGAGCGCCGAGCGCGGGCGGATGAGGACGGTCGAGTTTACGGGCAGCGGCTTGACGGCCGTCTCGAGCTTCATCGTCAGCAGCGCCGTGACCGCGCCGTCGCGGTGCTGGACGGGCTCGATGGCGGTGACCGCGCCGACGCGCGCCCCGCCGACGCGCACGTCGTTGCCCTTGACGAGGTTCGCCGCGTTGGGCACCTCGGCCTTGAGCTCGTAGCTGGGGACGAACGGCAGGCCGGAGTTCGCGTTGTAGGCGAGGAAGACGGCCACGACGACGATGAGCGTCGTCGCCGCGCCGATCAGCACCGGGTTGGCCGCGATCGAGGCCGAGCCGCGCCGGCGCATCAGCCGCCGCCCCCGAGCAGGTAGTCGAGCAGGCTCGTCGCGGCGTCGTCGGCGCGCGCCGAGCCGCCGGTCGCGGGGGCGCCGGCGGTCCTCGCCCCGGTGCGGGCCGAGCGCCGCGACGTGACCAGCCTCGCGGCACGGAGTGCCGACTTGGAGGGCGTGGCGGCGGCCTCGCTCGCGGTGAAGTTGGCGTTGCACGCCGGGTCGTTCTTGGTCGCGTACAGCGAGCACGAGTTCGCGATCAGCCCGGCTCGCAGGTAGTGGCCGTAGGCGTCGAAGCCGTTGGTCGCGGCCACCTGGTTGAAGAAGTAGTCCAGCGCGCGCTCGATCCCGCCCGAGGTCTTCAGCGAGGTGAGCAGCGAGGTGAGGTTGCGCGAGAGCGGCTTGGCGGGCGCCGCGAAGCGCGCGAGCTGGTCGACGATCGGCTTGGCGTCGACGAGCGCCGGCTGGCCGACCTTCGTGGCGGCGCCGAGCGAGGTCAGCGCTGGCGTGGCGGCCTGCGAGAACGGGCCGAGCTCGCTCACGAGCCGGTTGAGGTCCGGCGCGACGTCGCCGAGATCGTCGAACACGGGCGTCGCCTGGTCGGCCAGGCCGCCGAGCTGCCGCATCGTCGGCGACAGCTCGCGCAGGAAGGGCGGCAGCGCCGCGATGCTCGCCTCGAGCGGACCCGAGCGCTCGGCGGTCGCCTGCGCGGTCGTGCGCGCCTGGGTGACGAAGTCGGCGACGCGCGCGCGGTCGCGGGCGAGCGGCGCGAGCACGGTGTCCGAGTCGCGGGCGAGGTCCGCGAGCGTGCGGTTCTGGCTCGCGAGGATCGCCAGCACCTGGTCGGTCGACTTGAGCGCCGGGTCGGCGTTGCGGATCGCCTGGCGCAGGTCGGCGCCGCGGCCGGCCAGGCCCGTGCCGAGCTCGTTGAGGATGATCGCCAGCCGCTGCCGCTCGGGCAGCCGGTAGATGTCGGCGATGAGGTCGAGGTCGACGTTGCGCTCGGTGTTGGTCACCGGCAGCAGGTACTGGCCCTTGCCCTCGCCCTCGGCGATGCGCTGCAGCGGCGGCGGCG
>DATNGY010000466.1:0-5401 GCA_035605735.1 Solirubrobacteraceae bacterium | reverse complement strand
CGACGACGAGATCGACATCCCGCCGTTCCTGCGCGACCGCTGAGGCGCGGCGGAGGCTCCAAGGCCGACGGAGCCTCACCCGTTCCGGGCGATGGCGACCGCTAGCGGCGCGTGCAAGCTGGTTGACGCCCGTGGGCTCGGTAATCCTGTTGTCGCTCACTGCGTCGTTGAACCCGACGCTGCTCGCAGCGACGACCGGGATGCTGCTGCTCTCGCGCCCCGCGAGGCTGATGAGGGGCTATCTGCTCGGCGCGCTGGTGACCAGCATCACGCTCGGACTGGTCATCGTCTTCTCGCTGCCGAGCTCGAGCGCGACCAGCACGACCCGGAACACACTTAGTCCAGCGGTGGACATCGCGTTGGGAGGGCTCGCGCTACTCGTCGCGTGGGTCCTCGGGACCGGCCGTCACGAGCGCCTTGCCGAGCGCAGGCGTGCAGGCAGGGCGGCCAAGCCGGACAAGGGGCCGCCGAGATGGCAGCGGGAGCTGAGCAAGGGGTCCGCGCGGACCACGTTCGTGATCGGGGCGCTGCTAACGCTCCCGGGCGCCTCGTACCTGGCCGGCCTCGACGAGATCCACAAGCTCAACTACTCGACGACGGCGACCGTGCTCCTGATCGTCGGCTTCAACGTGGTCATGCTCTGGCTGCTCGAGGTTCCGCTCGTCAGCTTCGCGATCGCTCCGGACTGGACCCCGCGCGCGATCGATCGCGCCAAGGCGTGGGTGAGCCGACACGCACGCGTCTTCGCGGTGCGTGGATTCGCCGCAGTCGGAGCACTGCTGATCATCAAGGGCATCGTCGGGCTGGTCGGCTGAGGCGGCCGGGCCGCCCGCGGCGCGCGGGGATTTCGCCGCAATGTCGTGTGTGGACTGGCCCGATGGCGGGTACCACTGAGGGCCGCTTGCGTCTAAGGTGCTCAGGTGACGTCGACCCGCGGTGGAAGAACCTGATGCCGGACATGACCGCCGAGGACCTTGCCGAGCACCTCGAGCGCCTTGAAGAGGCGTCCCAGGAGGACCTGGACGAGCTGCTCCACGACCTTCTCGTCCGCGCCTATCCGACGAAGGCGACACAGGACTCCTAGCCCCGGCGCCCGCGCCCGGCGTTGCTAGTGTCCGGCGCCGGTGGCCGCTGCCTCCTCACCCGCGCTCAAGCGCACGCCGCTTCACGACCGGCACGTCGCGGCGGGCGCCCGGCTCATGCCGTTCGCGGGCTGGGAGATGCCCGTTCAATACCGCTCGATCCGCGACGAGCACGTGGCCGTACGCACCGCGTGCGGGATGTTCGACGTCTCGCACATGGGCCAGATCGAGAGCTCGGGGCCTCAGGCGCGCGAGCTCCTGCAGCGCCTGCTCTCCAACGACGTGGACAAGCTCGCCGTCGGCGGCGCCCAGTACAGCGTGCTCTGCCGCGAGGACGGCGGCGTGCTGGACGACCTGTTCAGCTACCGGCTGGCGCCCGACCGCTACCTGACGGTCACGAACGCGTCCAACCACGAGCGCGACTTCGGGTGGTTCCGGGCCAACGCCGGCGACCTCGAGGCCGAGATCGCCGACGCGCGCGAGCGCTGGGCGATGCTCGCGGTCCAGGGCCCGCGCGCCCGCGAGATCGTGCAGGCCATCGCCGACGCGCCGTTGCCCGCACGGTTCACGGTCGCCGAGCGCCGCCTCGCCGGCCGGTCGGTGCTCGCGTGCGGCACCGGCTACACCGGCGAGGACGGGGTCGAGCTCCTGTGCGCCCCGGCCGACGCCGGGCCGATCTGGGATGAGCTCCAGCGGCGCGGCGCGGCCCCGGCCGGTCTCGGCGCCCGCGACACGCTGCGCCTCGAGGTCTGCTTCCACCTCTACGGCAACGAACTCTCCGAGGACCGCGGTCCGATCGAGGCCGGCCTTGGCTGGTGCTGCAAGGAGGACACCGGCTTCATCGGCTCCGACGCGGTCCGAGCCGTGCGCGAGCACGGACCGTCCGAGAAGCTCGTCCCGTTCCGCCTCGTCGGTCCCGGCATCCCGCGCCCGGGCAATGCCGTCGTCGGCGGCGGCGAGGTGACCAGCGGGACGCTCTCGCCGTGCCTCGGCGTAGGCATCGGCATGGCCTACGTGCCCGCGGAGCGCGCGGCGCCGGACACCGAGCTCGAGATCGACGTCCGGGGCAAGCGGCGCGCCGCCGTCGTGGCCTCGAAGCCCCTGTACTCCAAGGAGAGCGATGGCTGACGCGAGCTACCCCGAGGACCTGCGCTACCACCCCGAGCACGACTGGGCCCGGATCGACGGCGAGACCGCGACGTTCGGCATCACCTGGTACGCGCAGGACGCGCTCGGCGAGGTCGTCTTCTTCGACCCGCCCGAGGTCGGCTCGACCATCACCGCCGGCGAACCCTACGCCGAGGTCGAGTCGGTCAAGGCCGTCTCGGACGTCATCGCGCCGCTGTCGGGCGAGATCGTCGAGGTCAACACCGCGCTCGGCGACAGCCCCGAGGCCATCAACGAGGACCCCTACGGCGAGGGGTGGCTCGTGCGGGTCGCGCTCTCGGACCCCGGCGAGCTCGAGACGCTGCTCGACGCCGCCGCCTACACCGGCACGCTGTCCTAGTCAGGCCCGTTGAGCACCTACACGTCCACCACCGCCGAGGACCTCGCCGCGATGCTCGCGGAGATCGGGGTCGGCTCGCTGGCCGAGCTCTTCGATCGCCAGGTCCCGGCGGGCGTGCGCCTCGGTCGCGCGCTCGACCTGCCGGCGGGGCTGCCCGAGCACGAGGTCTTCGCGCACCTGCGCGACCTCGCCTCGCGCAACACCTCGACCGAGGACGAGCTCACGTTCCTCGGCGCCGGGATGTACGACCACTACGTCCCCGCGGTCGTCGACATGCTGATGGAGCGCTCGGAGTTCCTGACGCCGTACACGCCCTACCAGCCCGAGCTCTCCCAGGGCGGGCTGCAGGTCATGTTCGAGTTCCAGACGGCGATCAGCGAGCTCACCGCGCTCCCGGTCGCCAACGCATCGGTCTACGAGGGGCCGAGCGCCGTGGCGGCCGCCGCGTACCTGTCGAAGCTGGCCAACGGCCGGCCGAAGGTCGTCGTCTCACGCGCCGTGCACCCGCACGCGCGCGCCGCGCTGGCCACCCACGCCGCGGGCTACGGCCACGAGATCGTCGAGGTCGGGCTCGACGACGGCGTCACCGACCTCGAGGCGTGGGCGCGCGCGATCGACGAGGACACCGGCGCCGTCATCTTCCAGCAGCCGAACTTCCTCGGCGCCGTCGAGGACGCCGAGGCCCTCGCCGACGCCGCGAAGCGCTCGCCGGCCGTCGTCATCGGCGCCTACGACCCGATCCCGCTCGGGATCCTCAAGCCGCCCGGCGAGTGCGGCGTCGACGTCGCGGTGGGGGAGGGGCAGTCGCTCGGCAACCGGCTGGACTTCGGTGGCCCGTCGTTCGGCTTCTTCGCGGCGACCGAGGCCTATCTGCGGCGGATGCCGGCCCGCATCGCCGGGGAGACGCGCGACGTCGACGGCCGGCGCGGCTTCGTGCTGACACTGCAGACGCGCGAGCAGCACATCCGCCGCGAGAAGGCGACCTCGAACATCTGCACGGCCCAGGCGCTCAACGCGCTCGGCGGCGTCGTCTACCTGGCGTGGCTCGGCCGGCGCGGCCTCGTCGAGCTCGGCGAGCTGCTCCTGCAGCGCACGCACTACGCGCGCGAGACGCTGACGGCGCTCGACGGCGTCGAGGCGCTGCACGAGCAGCCGGTCGTCCGCGAGTTCGCGGTGCGGCTCGACGCGCCGGTGCAGCGCGTCGTGGCGCGCTGCCAGGAGCAGGGCGTCAACCCGGGCTTCGCGCTCGGGCGCGAGCTGCCCGAGCACGCCGACGGCCTGCTCGTGGCGCTGACGGAGCGGCGCTCGAAGGGCGACGTCGACCGCCTCGCCGGCGTGCTCGGCGCCGCGGTGGCGGCCGAGCGGGCGACCGCGGGCGTGTCGGCTTGAGTGCAGTCAACGACAACCGCCTGCGCAGCGACCCCGGGATCCCGGCCCACGCGCCCGCGGACGCCGCGCCCGTCGGCGGCGACGGCGCGACGCCGATGCAGCGCGAGCGCGCGACGACGATCTTCGAGAAGGGCGCGCCGGGGCGTCGCGCGTTCGTGGCGCCGCCGCTCGACGTCCCCGAGGTCGACGCCGAGCAGCTGCTGCCGGCGCGCCTGCGGCGCGCCGAGCCCGCGCGCCTGCCCGAGCTCTCCGAGCCCGAGCTCGTGCGCCACTACGTCAACCTCTCGCGCCGCAACTTCGACCTCGACTCGGGCTTCTACCCGCTCGGGTCGTGCACGATGAAGCACAACCCGCGCCTGCACGAGCGCGTCGCGGCCCTGCCCGGGCACGCCCGGCTCCACCCGTTCCAGGAGCCCGCGCGCGCCCAGGGCGCGCTCGAGCTCATGTGGCGACTCGAGCGCGCGCTGGCGGAGATCGCCGGCCTGCCGCACGTCTCGCTGCAGCCGAGCGCGGGCTCCCAGGGCGAGCTCGCCGGGGTCCTGCTCACGCGCGCCTACCACGCCGACCGGGGCGAGCACCGCAGCAAGGTGCTGGCGCCCGACACCGCCCACGGCACGAACCCGGCGACGGTGACGATGGCGGGCCTCGAGGTCGTCAAGGTCGGCACCAACGACGACGGCGGGGTCGACCTGGACGATCTGCGCGCCAAGGCCGACGGGGACGTCGCCTGCCTCATGCTCACCAACCCCAACACGCTCGGGCTCTTCGACTCGAACATCGAGGAGATCGCCGCGATCGTCCACGAGGTCGGGGCGACGCTCTACTACGACGGCGCCAACCTCAACGCGGTCATGGGCATCTCGCGCCCCGGCGACATGGGCTTCGACATCGTCCACTTCAACCTCCACAAGTCCTTCACCCAGCCTCACGGCGGCGGCGGTCCCGGGGCCGGCCCGATCGCCGTCAGCGACCGGATCGCGCCGTTCCTGCCGCGACCGGTGGTCGTCCGGCGCGCCGGCACCGCCGGCGAAGCCGGTGGTGGGTGGACCTTCGATCTCGACGACGACCGCCCGAAGTCGATCGGCAAGCTCCGCGGCTTCCAGGGCAATTTCGGCACGTTCGTGCGCTCCTACGCGTACATCCGCTCGCTGGGCGCGGAGGGGCTCAAGGAGGCGTCGGAGACGGCGGTGCTCAACGCCAACTACCTCGTGGCCAGGCTCCGCGCGCTCGGGGTCGCCGATCGGCTGCCGCTCGCGTTCGGCGAGCTCTGCATGCACGAGTTCGTGCTCTCGGGCGCGCCGATGAAGCGCGAGCTCGGGATCCGCACGCTCGACCTCGCCAAGCGCCTGCTCGACCACGGCTTCCACCCGCCGACGGTCTACTTCCCGCTGCTTGTCGACGAGGCGCTGCTGGTGGAGCCGAC
>DATNGY010000465.1:0-3130 GCA_035605735.1 Solirubrobacteraceae bacterium | reverse complement strand
TATCCCGAGGCCGGGATGGCCAGCCTCGACAGCGAGCGCTAGCCAGAGAGTGAACGGACCGGACGGGCTCGCGGCCCGCCCGGTCCGGCGCCGGTCATGGATCACCGCTGAACTTCTACGTCCCAGGACTTCGTGTCGGTGCCTGGGCGGCGTGACACTCCCGACCACCGGGACGGGCCGCCGGCCCGAGGGCCGGCGCGGGGCCCGGTTCGAGCGCCGAAGGCGCCCGCGGCCGAGTGGGCGATCCGCCGGAGCGCGACCAAGGGTAGCGAGAGTCAGGCCGCGTCCGCGACGTGGCGGGCGCCGTGGACGCCGCCCTCGCCGTCGAAAGCGGTCAGCGAGACCGTGCGTTCGCCGCGACGGACCTCGACGATCACGCCCCACGGGCGCTGGTGGGCGCGCACCTCGGCCTCGGGCCACCGGGCCCGCAGGCGGGCGATGAGCCGGGCCTGCGCCGTGGTGAGCTCGATCGCCATGGCGCCATCGTGCCGGCCCGTCCTGAACGGCTCGCGAAGGCCCGCTCAAGTCCGGATAAGGGCGCCCGCCTACGCTTCGGCGATGGAACGGATAAGCCGCTTCGGCCTCGTCAACGCGTACCTCGTCCCCGAGGACGACGGACTCACGCTGGTGGACACGCTGATCCCGCGCAGCGCCAGGCCGGTGCTCGCGGCGGCCGAGCGCATCGGCGCGCCGATCCGCCGCATCGCGCTCACGCACGCCCACGGCGACCACGTCGGCTCGCTCGACGATCTCGTCGCCGCGCTGCCTGGCGTCGAGGTCCTCATCTCCGCCCGCGACGCGCGGCTGCTCGCGCGCGACATGGCGCTCGACCCGGGCGAGCCGGACACCAAGCTCCGCGGCTCCTACCCGGGGACGAAGACCCGGCCGACGCGCGAGCTCCAGCCCGCCGACCGCGTCGGCTCGCTCGAGGTCATCGCCACGCCGGGCCATACGCCGGGCCACGTCGCCTTCCTCGACCCGCGCGACCGGACGCTCTACTGCGGCGACGTCTTCTCGACCCTCGGCGGCGTCGCCACGAGCGCGAGGGTCAACCCGCGCTTCCCGCTCACGGGGATGGCGACCTGGCACGGTCCCACGGTGCTCGGGAGCGCCCGGGCCCTGCGGGCGCTGGACGCCGCCCGCCTCGCGCCTGGGCACGGGAAGGTCGTCGAGGCGCCCGCCGCGGCGATGGACGCGGCGATCGCGAAGGGCGCGGCCTAGTGGTCCCGCCCGCAAGTACGCACACCGCCAGGCGGCCGCCGATCGCCGCCTGGCGTCGTGCGACCACCGGCCTGCGGCCGGCGGTGCCCGCGTCGGGGCAATGGCGCTGCCATTGCTCCCGGGCCGGGCGGGTCCTTCTCTCGCCAGGCGGCGCCGGCGACCACCTGGACGGCGCACGTACTTACGTGCGGAACCACTAACCGGTGTTGCGCAGCCCGGCCGCGATGCCGTTGACGGTGAGCAGGAGCGCGCGCGCGGTCGCGGCGTCCGAGCCGCGACCGGCCGCGCGGTCCTCGCGCCAGCGGCGCATGAGCGAGACCTGCAGCAGGTGCAGGGGGGCGAGGTAGGCGTCGCGGACGCGCAGGGTTGTCTCGAGGACGGGGTTGGCGGCCAGGAGCGCGTCCTGTCCGGTCACGCGCAGCAGCTCGGTGGTCGTGAGCTCGAGCTCGGCGCGGATCGGTTCGAGCATGCCGCGCAGCGGAGCGGGCACGAGAGCGCGGACGTACTGGCCGGCGAGGTCGAGGTCGGTCTTGACGACGGTCATGGCGACGTTCGATAGGAACGTGCGAAAGAAGCGCCAGCGCCCGTGCATCTCGCGCAGCTCGTCGCCCAGGCCGGCCTCCCGCGCAGCGGCCAGCCCGGAGCCGACGCCGTACCAGCCGGGGACGATCTGGCGCGTCTGCGTCCAGCCGAAGACCCACGGGATCGCGCGCAGGCCCTCGATCCCCTCGCCGGCGTCCGGACGCCGCGCCGGGCGCGAGCCGAGGTGCAGCTCCCCGAGGAGCTCGACCGGGGAGACGGCGAGGTAGTAGGACGGCAGGTCGGGGTGCTCGACGAGCGCGCGGTAGCGCCGGCAGGCGGCGTCGCTGACGACGTCCATGACGTCGGTCCAGCGGGCGAGCTCGCCCGGGTCGAGCGACGGGCGCCGGCGCAGCACGGTCGCCTCGAGCGCCGCGGCCACCATCAGCTCGAGGTTCTCGCGCGCGAGCGCGCCGAGCAGGTACTTGTCCGAGATGACCTCGCCCTGCTCGGTCAGCTTGATCTCGCCGTCGAGCGTGCCCGGGGGCTGGGCGAGAATCGCGTCGTGCGTGGGTCCGCCGCCGCGTCCGACGGTGCCGCCGCGCCCGTGGAAGATGCGCAGGCGGACGCCGTGCGGCTCGGCGACGTCGCGCAGGCGCTGCTGGGCGCGGTGGATCTCCCACTGGCTCGTCGTGATCCCCGCCGCCTTGTTGGAGTCCGAGTAGCCGAGCATGACCTCCTGGACGTCGCCGCGCAGGGCGACGATGCGCCGGTAGGCCGGGTCGCCGAGCAGCTCGTCGAGGACGCGCCCGGCCCCGCGCAGCTCGTCGGGCGTCTCCAGCAGCGGGACGAAGCCGATCCGGGCGACCCCCGCGTCGAGGTCGAGGAGGCCGGCCTCGCGCGCGAGCACGGCGGCGGCGAGCACGTCGTCGGCGCCGCGGCACATCGAGACGATGTAGGACTCGATGGCGTCGGGCCCGTAGGTGTGCAGGGCGCGACGGATGGCCGCGAACGTGTCGTAGGTGCGCCTGGCGCGCGCGTCGAGCGGCGGCGGGGTGGGCGCGAGCGGCCGCCGCGAGGGCAGCTCGGCGGCGAGCAGCGCGCGCCGCTCTTCGCGATCGAGGTCGCGGTAGCGCGGGCCGGCGCCGCCGACGCGGTCGAAGAGCTGCCCGACGGCGTCGTGGTGGGCGTCGGCGTGCTCGCGAACGTCGAGCGTGGCGAGGTGCAGCCCGAAGGCCCCCAGCGTTCGCATCGCCTGCTCCAGGCGACCGCGCGCGATCAGCTCGCCGCGATGCAGCAGCAGCGAGTCGCGCACGAGCACGAGGTCGGCGAGCAGCTCGGTCGTGCCGACGTAGTCACGCCCGGGCTCGTGGAGGCGCCGGCCCGCCAT
>DATNGY010000464.1:0-2591 GCA_035605735.1 Solirubrobacteraceae bacterium | reverse complement strand
CAGGAGGTCCTCGAGCTGACCCAGCGTGCGCGGCCCCAGGATCGGCGCGGTCACGCCGGCCTGGTGCAAGAGCCACGCGATCGCGACCTGGGGGACGGTCGCGCCGAGCTCGGAGGCGACCGCGGTGGCCTCGTCGACGGCGCGGAAGTTGCGCTCGACGCCGCGCCGATGCAGCGCCTCCTCGAGGTCTTGCCCGGCGGTGGCGATGCGGCTGCCCGGCTCGGGCGCGCCGCGCGTCACGCGGCCGGTGAGAAAGCCGGCGCCGAGCGGGCCCCACGGCAGGATGCCGATCCCCGCCGAGCGGCAGAAGGGCAGCGTCTCGACCTCGATCGAGCGCTCGACGAGCGAGTACTGGGGCTGCAACGACACGAACGGCGCCCAGCCCTCGCGATCCTGGAGCGCCACCGCCCAGGCCAGCAGCCACGTCGGGAAGTTCGAGGCGCCGAGCGCCCGGACCTTGCCCGCGCGCACGAGGCCGTCGAGGGCCTCGAGGCTCGCCTCGAGCGGCACGTCGGGGTCCGGGGCGTGGACCTGGTAGAGGTCGATGACGTCGACACCCAGCCGGCGCAGGCTCGCGTCGCAGGCGCGGACGATCCGCTCCGGCTCCAGACCCTCGCCGCCCGGGTCCGAGACGGCGAAGCGGACCTTCGTTGCGAGCACGACCTCGTCGCGCCGGCGTGCGAGCCACGGGGCGAGCGTGCGCTCGCTCTCGCCGTCGTTGTACGTGTCGGCGGTGTCCACGAGCGTGCCACCCGCCGCGAGGAACGCGTCGAGGATCCGGTGGGCCTCGGGCGCCGGCGTGGTGTCGCCCATGAGCATCGCGCCGAGCGCGAGGCGGCTGACCGTGAGCGGCCCGAGGTCGGCCTGATCCATGCCTAGAGGAGCCCGACGCGCTTGGGCGGCCAGTAGGTCGCGAACGCCTCGCCGATGAGCCAGTCCTCGGGAACGGGACCCCAGAAGCGGCTGTCGTCCGAGGCCCCGCGGTTGTCGCCCATGAGGAACACGTAGCCCTTGGGCACGGTGATCGTGCGCGGGAACGTGCAGCCCGGGCCGCCCTCGCAGGGGGCGATGTAGGACTCGCGCTGCAGGACGCCGTCGCGCACGACGCGGCCGTCGCGAATGCTGATCCGGTCGCCGCCGAGGCCGACCACGCGCTTGATGAACGTCTGAGTGGACTTCTGCGGCGTCGGCCGCGAGCAGGCCGTGCGCGTGCCGTCGCCCTGGCCGGCGGCGCCGCACTGGGCCGGTTGGGCGTCCGCTCCCCGGGGCGGCTTGAAGACGACGATGTCGCCGATCGACGGGTGCCCGAAGCGGCCTTCGATGCGGTTGACGAGGACGCGCTGGCCGATGTCGAGCGTCGGCTCCATCGAGCCGCTCGGGATCCGATACGGCTTGACCAGGAAGGCCTGGACGAGGAGCGCGATCGCCAGCGCCGCGATCACGATGACCACGAGCTCGGTGACGGAGCCGCCGGGCAGGTCCTTGAGCTTGCGGCGGCGACGAGGCTGCGTGGACGCCATGAGGCTCCGAGAGTAGCGGCGCGGGGATGTTCTAGTCTCGCCAGCCGATGCCCGAGCTCATCTCCGCGCCCGCCCGCATCCCTGCGGCGGGCACGGAGCCGAAGCTCATCGACGAGTACGTCGGCCGCGCGAGCACGGGCGAGGACCGCGTCAGCGTGGCCCACATGCGCTCGCCGAGCGGCTGGGTGGAGCCGGCGCAGCGGCCCGACTTCGACGAGATGACGGTCGTCCTGCGCGGCGCCGTGCGCGTCGAGCACGAGGGCGGCGCCCTCGACGTCGCCGCCGGCCAGGCCGCCCTCGTGCGCGCCGGCGAGTGGGTGCGCTACTCGACGCCGGGCGCCGACGGGGCGGAGTACGTCTCCGTGTGCCTGCCCGCGTTCTCGCCCGACACGGTCCACCGCGAGGGACCCGCCTGAGCGTGGCCATCGCCGCTCGCTACGCTCGCGAGATGGCGAGCGTCGATCGGCGCAGGCTCGGGAGCACGGGTCCCGAGGTCTCGGCCCTGGGGCTGGGCTGCATGGCGATGTCCGGCGTGTACGGGCCGAGCGACCGTGCCGAGAGCATCGCGACCATCAACGCCGCGCTGGACGCCGGGATCGACCTGCTGGACACCGGCGACTTCTACGGCATGGGCCACAACGAGCTGCTCATCGCCGAGGCGCTGCGCGGCCGTCCGCGCGAGGACGTCGTGCTCAGCGTCAAGTTCGGCTCCCAGCGCGGGCCGGACGGCGCCCCGATCGGCTACGACGCCAGCCCGCCCGCGCTCAAGACCGCGCTCGCCTACAGCCTCACCCGCCTGGGTGTCGATCACGTCGACATCTACCGTCCGGCTCGCCTCGACCCCGACGTGCCGATCGAGGAGACCGTCGGGGCGATCGCCGAGCTCGTGCAGGCCGGCTACGTGCGTCACGTCGGCCTGTCCGAGGTCGGGGCCGAGACGACCCGCCGTGCCGCGGCCACCCACCCGATCTGCGACCTGCAGATCGAGTACTCGCTGATCTCGCGGGGCATGGAGGCCGAGATCCTGCCGACCTGCCGCGAGCTCGGCATCGGCGTCACGGCCTACGGCGT
>DATNGY010000463.1:0-4268 GCA_035605735.1 Solirubrobacteraceae bacterium | reverse complement strand
CCGTCCGCGAGCACGGTGAGGTTGTGCTGGCGGCGGGCGTAGGCCATCGGCGCCGTCGGCGAGACCTGCGGCGTGGGCCCGTTTACGTCGACGACCCGCGCGTCGTTCGTGGAGGGCCCTCCGCCGGCGACGAGCATCTTGCCGATGTCGAAGAGCGCGTGACCGCCGTAGTCGCGGTTGATCGGGTCGCGCTGCGCGAACGTCTGCCACGAGCCGGTGCCGGTCGTGTCGAGCTTGCGCAGCGTCTGGTCGGGACCGGAGTAGAACGCCTTGCCGTCGGGGGCGACGTCCATCCACGGGTACAGCGGCAGGCTCAGCGACGCGGTGCTGAGCGACCGCAGGGTGCCGGCGAGCGTCCGGACCTCGGGCGTATCGACGCGGCCCGAGGTAATGAGCATCTCGCCGTTGCGCAGTGGCGTGACGCTCGGGTACCAGCGCCCGGCCGCCATGTTCGGCCCGAGGCTCCACGTGTTCGTCTGCGGATCGAAGAGGTGCGTCTGGACGATGCCGTTGAGCTGCTGGTCCTTGTTGCCGCCGGCGAGGAACACCCGGCCGTCGACGAGATGCGCGAGGCCGCTGCAGAAGACGTTGAAGCCCGTGTTGACGTTGACCGGCGTCTGGGTGCCGGTCGCCGGATTCCACACCGTCGCGCGCGTGTGGTCCTGCACCGGATAGGTCTCCGTCGCGTTGTCGCCGACCGAGTCGTAGGCGAGGACGTTGCCGTTGGGCAGCAGCGCGACGTGCACGCCGACGACCGGCCAGTCGACGACCGGACCCCACTGCCCCACGTCCTGAGGGGCGGCAGCGACGGCGGCCGCGGCCGCCTTCGCGTCAGCCGCCGAGACCGCCCGCGTGTGCGCGTCCAGCGCCCGCTCCTGCGACGCCGTGTGCGTTACCGCGTCCTCGGCCGCGTGGCCGGCAGCCGTGTCGACCCCGTCGTGCGCTCGAGCACTCGGCGCGAACGCAGTCACGACGAGCGATGCGATGAGCGCGACACCCAGTCGGGACAGCACGCGGGGCTCCTCGGTAGCGGGACTCGACCGACGCTACGCGCGGTCGCCAGCCTTTTCAAACTACCCCAAGGTCGAGCATTGGAACGCTCGCGCGCCGGCGCGCGCTCACCAATAGCCGCCCGTTCGCGGCCCTGGGTCTTCCCTCCTGCATCGTGGCCACGAAGGTCGAGAATCAGACGATGCAGAAGAGCATGGTCAACGGCGGCAGCTCATAGTCACCACCGCCGCCGGGTCGCGACAGAGGCGCGCACAATCGAGATCCTCGCCGACCTACACGCGTGCGGCCGGGTCCGTCAGAGTGGGTCGTGGCCGAGCGCCCGCTGTCCTTCGTACCGCGTCGCGCTCAATGTTTGGCTTTGTGACGTTCGTCGCGGACGACCCCTAGGTCGTCAGTGCATCCATATCGGCAAGCACCTGCCGCAGCCGGTCGGGCTCGTACCCGGGCTCAACGGACTCGATGACCTCGAACGCCGTGCGCGCGAAGTGGTGCGCGAGCAGGTGAGCGGAGCGGTCGGCGTCGCCGGTCTTGACCGCCTTCAGGATGCTGCGGTGATCGGCGTCCCACGCGCCCTTCTCGTGCTTCAGGTGCAGCCGGCGGTAGCGCTCGGCGTGGTCGAAGAGCTGGGCGAGCAGGAGCGCGAAACGGTCGCCGGCGAGGTGCGTGAGCTGGGCGTGGAACGCGGCGTGGGGGACCGTCCAGCCGGCATAGTCCTTGACGTCGGCGTAGTGGTCCATCTCGGCCAGGGAGCCCTGGAGGCGCGCGATGTGCTGGGAGCGCAGGAGCGGCAGCGAGAGCCGCAGCCCCTCGACCTCGATCGCGATCCGCAGCGCGTAGAGCTCCTCGACGTCGCTGGCGGTGATCGGGGCGACCCGCACGCGGCGATTGGGCTCGGCCTCGACGAGCCCCTCTCCCTGCAGGCGCCGCAGCGCCTCGCGCAACGGCGTCCGGCTGACGCCGAGCTCGTCGGCCAGCGCGACCTGCGACATCACCATGCCGGGGGCGAGGTCGGCGTTGAGGATCGCCTCGCGGACGCGGTCGTGAACCTGGCCGGCGCCCTGGCGCCCGTTGGCTTCCTGCTCGTTGGCGCTCATGGTCGTCTCCCAGGGTACATCCAGAATCTGCTTTTTCGTGCAAGCTCGCAGTCGCGCGCACTGCATACATTTCTCCTTCTAGAGTCGGCGTCGCCGGAAGCGAAGATCGCGCCTTCGAAGCCGGCGATGGTGGGGACGGTCATCTCGGACGCGAGCCGCCTGCGTGCCGCGGCGCCGGCCCTGCGCCGGCTCGCCGCCCGGCTCGCGCGGGACGCGTAGCCCTATCCTGGGCGGGTGCCGGACGGTTCGACGCTGCTGCTGTTCGCCGGCGCGAGCCTGGCGCTCCTCGCCGTGCCCGGTCCTGCCGTCATCTATGTCGTGACGCGCAGCGTCGACCAGGGGCGCGCGGCGGGGCTCGTCTCCGTGCTCGGCGTCGAGACGGGCACGTTCGCCTACGCGCTGGCGGCCGCCGCCGGGCTCACGGGTCTGATCGCCGCCTCCGAGACCGGGTTCACGATCCTCAGGTACGCCGGCGCGGCGTACCTGGTCTATCTCGGCGTGCGCAGGCTGGTCGAGCGCGAGCAGCCGCCGCAGGCGCCGTCGCGCGCTTGCTCGCGGCTGTTCGTCAAGGGGATGATCGTGCAGCTCCTGAACCCCAAGATCGCGATCTTCTTCCTCGCGTTCCTGCCGCAGTTCGTGGACTCCTCGTGCGGCCCGATCGCGGTTGAGATCCTGCTCCTGGGCACGATCTTCACGGTGCTTGCGGTCCTGAGCGACGGCGCTTACGTCCTGCTCGCCGGCGCGGTGGGCGGCTGGCTTCGCCGCAACCGACGCTCGCGGCGCCGGCTCGCGCGGCTGAGCGGGGGCGTCTACATCGGTCTCGGCGTCGGCGCGGCGCTCTCGGGCACGAGCCACGCGCGCGTCGCTCAGAGCTGACGTATGGTCCCGCGACGATGGCCCGCTCGACGCGTCACGTCGCGCTGCTGCGCGGCATCAACCTCGCCTCGCGCAACCGCGTGAGCATGCCCCGCCTGCGCGCGACGCTCGCCGCCCGGGGCTTCGAGGACGTCGTGACGCACGGCCAGAGCGGAAACGTCCTGCTCACGAGCGCCCAGCCCCCCGCGACGGTGGCCGCCGCCGTCGAGGATTGCCTCGCCGACGATCTCGGGGTCGTCTCGAAGGTCGTCGTGCGCTCGCTCGCCGAGGTCGCCGAGGCGGTCGCGGCCGACCCGCTCGCCGACGTCGCCGACGATCCGAGCCGGCACTTCATCGTCTTCCTCTCCCGCGCTCCGGACAAGGCCAAGACGCGGGAGCTGCTCGAGCTCGACGTCGCGCCCGACCGGCTGGCCTTCGGCCGCCGCGAGGCGTACATGTGGTGCCCGCGGGGGCTGCGCGCGTCGAAGCTCGGTCGCCTGGACTTCGACGAGCGCCTGGGCGTGGTCGCGACGTCGCGCAACGCGCGGACGGTGGACAAGCTGCTGGAGCTCGGGGGATGAGCGTCCGCCTGCGGCCGTTCGACGTCTTCGACGCCGGGTTCTCGTGGGTCGTCGACGAGCCGATGCGGCGCACGTCGCATGCGCTCGCCGACGACGGCCGCGTGTGGCTCGTCGACCCGATCGACGCGCCCGAGGGGCTCGAGCGCGCCCAGGGCCTCGGTGAGGTCGTCGGCGTGCTCCAGCTCCTCGACCGCCACAACCGCGACTGCGCGCAGATCGCGCGGCGCCTCGGCGTGCCGCACGCGCGCGTCCCGGACGACCTCCCGGCGACTCCGTTCGGGGTCCTGCCGGTCCTCCGGTGGCCGCGCTGGCGCGAGTCCGCGCTCTGGTGGCCGCAGCGACGCGTCCTCGTCGTGGCGGAGCTCGTCGGCACGGCCCCGGTCTATACCGCGGGGCGAACACCGGCGGGCATCCACCTCTTCCTGCGCGTGCACCCGCCGAGCCGGCTGCGCGGGATGCAGCCCGAGCATCTGCTCGTCGGTCACGGCGAGGGCATCCACGGCGCCGCCGCGGCGGCGGCGCTCGAGCAGGCCTATGCGTGGTCACTGCGCGACCTGCCGCACGTGATCGCCGCGCTCCCGCGCACCGCCCGCCCCTGAACGGGCGCCGCAACTCGCGGGGGCCGACGTGGGTTGGAGGGGCGCAGACCACGTCCCTCAGCGAGGAGGAGGAGGCTTCATGAGCAGTTCCCTGCGCTCCGTGCGCCTGACCCTGTGCCTGGCCGCGG
>DATNGY010000462.1:0-6868 GCA_035605735.1 Solirubrobacteraceae bacterium | reverse complement strand
GACGACGTGCAGGTCCCGTTCGAGAAGGATCTCGTCAAGGACGCCCCGAACATCGCCGCCGACGGCGAGCTGTCCACCGGCGAGGAGCAGGAGCTCTACCGCCACTACGGCCGCAGCGACTACGGCGAGTGGGATCGGTCGACCGATCGCACCGAGGAGACGCTCGGCGGCGACGAGCGCTCCGGGCACGACGACGACGCCGACCGCGACGTGTCGGGCCGCGGGAGCGACGACGACGCGATGACCCGCTCCGAGGAGGAGCTCGACGTCGGCACGCAGCGGCGCGAGACCGGCCGCGCGCGGCTGCGCAAGTACGTCGTCACCGAGCAGGAGCAGCGCACGGTGCCCGTCCAGCGCGAGGAGGTCCGCGTCGAGCGCGAGCCGATCACCGACGCCAACGTCGACGAGGCCACGAGCGGCCCCGAGATCTCCGAGGACGAGCACGAGGTCACGCTGCACGCGGAGGAGCCGGTCGTCGAGAAGCGCACGGTCCCCAAGGAGCGCGTCCGCCTCGAGCGCGACACCGTCAGCGACGAGGAGACGGTCTCCGAGGACGTGCGCAAGGAGCGCATCGAGGGCGAAGGCGACGCCCGCGTCTGACCGGTCGGGCGGCCTCTGAGCAAGAGCGCCGCCCACCCGCTGCCCGCCCGCCGCGCCGCCTCGACGAGGCCGCGGCGGGCGAAGGCGGCGCTTGCTTCGTCGGCCTCCTCCTCGAGCAGCCCGCTCGCCACGAGCGCCTTCGGCGGCGCTCCCGCGAAGCCGTCGGCCGCGACCCGCAGCAGCAGGCCGCGCACGAGGTTCGCGACGACGGTCGGCGCCCCCGGCGCCGGACCGTCGCGAACCAGATCGTGGCGCAGCGTGGCGACGCGGACGCCGTTGGCGGCCGCGTTGGCCGCGGCGGCGGCGAGCGCCGCCGGGTCGTGGTCGACGCCGGCGACGGGGTCGAAGCCGAGCTTCGCGGCGGCGATCGCGAGCACGCCCGAGCCGCAGCCGAGGTCGACGAGAGCGCCGCGCGGACGGAGCTCGAGCAGCAGCTCGAGGCACAGCCGCGTCGTCGGGTGCGCGCCGGTCCCGAAGGCCTGCCCGGGGTCGACGACGACCTCCAGCCGGTCGGCGCGCGGCGGGTGCCAGGGCGCGCGGACGAGGAGGCGCCCGCCGATCTCGACCGGCCGGTGGAACTCGCGCCAGCGCTCGGCCCAGTCGTCGCCGACCTCGCTCGTGGCGACGTCGACGAGCGCGCCGGCGGCGGCCGCGCGCAGGTCGGGCAGCGCGGGCAGCTCGCCCGGCGCGCCGTAGACGGCGAACTCGACCACGTCGCCGAGCTCGCGCTCCTCGAGCCCGGAGGGCGCGAGCTCGAGCAGCTCGGCCAGCACGCGCTCGGCGTCCGCGCGGCGGACGCGCAGCGCGAGCCGGATCACCGCAGCAGGCGGCGCAGCTTGGCGACGAGCGAGCCGTCCTCGGAG
This sequence comes from Solirubrobacteraceae bacterium, assembly GCA_035605735.1. Taxonomy (GTDB): domain Bacteria; phylum Actinomycetota; class Thermoleophilia; order Solirubrobacterales; family Solirubrobacteraceae; genus JAOPZW01. The sequence continues at coordinate 5,405 of DATNGY010000462.1, read as the reverse complement.
AGGTTCTCGGGGCGCAGCGACGCGGCCAGGCGCTCGAGCAGCTCGCGCTGCTCGCCGCTCAGGCGGCGCGGGACGACGACGTCGACGACGACGCGCAGGTCCCCCGCGCGGCCCTCGCGGCGCAGGCGCGGCATGCCTCGTCCGCGCAGGCGGATGACGTCGCCGGGCTGCGTCCCCGCCGGGACCTCGACCTCCTCCTCGCCCTCGAGCGTCGGCACGGGCAGCGTCGCGCCGAGCGCGGCGAGCGGAGCCGGCACGTCGAGGACCGCGACGAGGTCGTCGCCGTCGCGCACGAAGCGCTCGTCGGGCGCGACGTGGACGAGGACGTAGAGGTCGCCGGGCGGCCCGCCGCGCTCGCCCGCGTGGCCGCGCCCGCTCAGGCGGATGCGCTGGCCGTCGGCGATGCCCGCCGGTACGTCGACGTTGAGCGTCCGGCGGCGGACCTCGCGGCCGCGACCGTCGCAGCGCTCGCAGGGCGACTCGGGCGTGCGCCCCTCGCCGCCGCAGACGTCGCAGGCGACCTGCCGGACGATCTGCCCGAACGGCGAGCGCGACACCGCCTGCAGGACGCCTGCGCCGCCGCAGCGCTCGCACGTGACGATCGGCGTCCCGGGCTGGGCGCCGTTGCCGTGACAGACCTCGCAGCGGTCCACCGCCTCGAAGCTGAGCGCCACCGATGCGCCGCGCGCGGCATCGGCGAGCGAGACCTCGGCGCTGACGGCGATGTCGGCGCCCTGCATCGGGCCCATCCGTCCGGCCCCGGCCCCGGCGCCGAAGCTCCCGCCGAAGCCGCCGCCGCCGAAGAACGCCTCGAAGAGGTCGGAGATCGAGCCGAAGCCCTCGAAGTTCGGGGCGAACCCGCCCTGGCGCAGGCCGTCGTGGCCGTAGCGGTCGTAGGTGGCGCGCCGCTCGGGGTCCGAGAGGATCTCGTAGGCCTCGGCCGCCTCCTTGAACTTCTCCTCCGCGTCGGGATCGTGCCGGTTGACGTCGGGGTGCAGCTCGCGTGCGAGGCGCCGGAAGGCCTTCTTGACGCGCGCGTCGTCGGCGCTGCGGTCGACGCCGAGCACGTCGTAGGGATCGCGGGGCCGGGTGCTCGCCATCACGAGGCCTCGTAGACGTCGTCGATGAAGCGCGAGAGCTGACCGGCGGCCTCGCGCACCGCGCGGATGGCGAGGCCGTAGTCCATGCTCACCGGGCCGATGAGCGAGACGGTCCCGAGGTTGCGCGCGGGCAGCCCGTAGCCAGCGGCTACGAGCGAGAGCGCCTGCAGCGCGGGCAGCTCGTTCTCGTGGCCGATGCGCACGAGGACGTCGCGGCGACCGAGCGCCGAGCGCAGGACCTCGAGGAGCGCGACGCGCCGCTCGAGCATCTGCATGAGCTCGTTGATCTGGGTGAGATCCTCGACGCGGTGCTCGCTGATGAGCCGCGCCGCTCCGTCGACGTAGAGCGTGTCCTCGCTCGTGGCCGCCAGGTCGGTGAAGACCGGCGCCAGGCGGGCGAGGAACGCCTGCTCCGCGGCCCCCAGCGAGGGGTCGTGCAAGCGGGCGTGGAGCATGCGGGCGCCCAGGCCGAGGCCGGCGAGGCGCTCGTTGAGGTACGCGGCCGCCCACGACGCAAGGCCGGGATCGACCGCCGCCGGGAACGTGAACACGCGCTTGGTCACGCCGCCGGTCGACGTGATGACGACGACCATGAGGACCTGGGGCTGGAGGAGCAGGACCTCGATGTGGCGGATCTCGGCAGTGTCGAGCGGGGGCGCGGAGACGATCGCGAGCAGGCTCGTCACCTGGGAGAGCGTCTCGGTCGTGACGCGCATCGCCTCGTCGACCTCGCGCCGCATCAGGCCGAGGTCGAGCGAGCGCGTGCCCGCGGGCTCGGGGAGGAGGCGGTCGACGTAGAAGCGGTGGCCGGCGTCGGTCGGCACGCGGCCGGCGCTCGTGTGCGGGTGCGCGAGCAGGCCGAGCTCCTCGAGGCTCGCCAGGTCGTGGCGGATCGTCGAGGGGCCGCAGTCGAGCTCGGGGTCGGCGGCGAGCGTCTTCGAGCCCACGGGGACGCCGCTCGCCGTGTAGGCGTCGACGACCTTGCGCAGGATCAGCATCTGGCGCGCGGTGAGGACCACGCCCCGATTGTAGGAAGCGCTCAGACCGGAGCCAGCTCGGCCTCGGCGTTGCGGATGATCGCCTTGCCGCCCTGGGTCGCGACGGCGTGGACGACGAGGCTGCCGTCCTCGCCCTCGCCTTCGACCGTCCCGGTCACCGCGAGCTCAAGCTCGGGTACCCCCATGCCCCGGAACTGGACGCCGAGGCGCCGCAGCGAGGCCGGCCCGCCGCCGGCCTCGGTGAGGGCGCGCGCGACCTGGCTCATCGTCCACAGGCCGTGGAGAATCCGCCCCGGGAGCCCGACCGAGCGCGCGAACTCCTCGTCGATGTGGATCGGGTTGAAGTCGCCCGAGGCGCCCGCGTAGCGCACCGTGAGGTAGCGGTCGGGCGTGACCCTGAGCTCGGGGATCTGCTCGCCGGCGTGCAGCGCCATCGGCGTCAGCCTCGCACGATGTTCGTCCAGGTGCCGACGCACACGGTCTCGCCGTCCTGGTTGGTGGACACCGTCTCGAAGACGAAGAAGGCCAGCCGCTCGCGCTCGGAGACGTCCTTCACGCGCGCCTCGGTCGTGATCTCGTCGCCCGCGGTCACGAGCGGCCCCCATCGGAACTCCTGACCGCCGTGGACCATGCGCGCGAAGTCGATGCCGAGCTCGGGATCGAAGAGCGCCGGCCCCAGCGCCGGCGCGCAGAAGACGACCGCGAACATCGGCGGCGCCACGAGGTCGCGGTGGCCGGCGGCGCGGGCGGCGTCGAGCTCGAGGTGCAGCGGGTTCGTCTCGCCGGTGGCGAGCGCGAACTCGCGGATCTTCTCGCGCCCGACCGCGTAGAGCACCGGCGGGTAGGCCTTGCCGATGACGGCGTCGCGCTCGGGCATCGGCGGCGGATCGTAGTCAGCGCCAGCCAGCGACGCCCTCGCCGCCGACGGGGTCCTCGGGCGGCGGCCCGAGGCGCGCGATGCGCTCGCGCGCGGCCGCGACCTCCGCGGGGTCGTCGCCGCGCAGGAGGTCGTATTCCTCCTGGCCCGCCGGGTATGCCCCGACGACCGTGAAGGCCGGCTCGGCGCTGGAGCGGCGATGACCGGTGCCGGCGGGGAGGACGACGACGTCGCCGGCGGCGACGTCGAACGGGCGGCCCTCGGGGCCGCCGAGCTCGAGCGTCGCCCGTCCGGCGACGACCGCGAGCGCCTCGTGCGAGGTCGAGTGGAAGTGGTGGAAGGGCAGCACGCCGTCGACCCACGCCCCGCCCCAGTCGTGCTCGGCGAAGAGCCTCCGCGCGGCCTCGGCGCCCGCGGCGGCGGCGTCGACCCCGCGGTAGAGGAGGACCGCGAAGCGCGGGTGGTTGGGGATGCGCTCGCCGGGCGGCGCGTGCCAGGTCTCGAGCTCCATGCCGAGGTGATACCCGGCGTAGGGTGTCGAGGCGTGGACGCGTTCATGGCCGTCGTCAGCAAGCGCGAGGTCCGCGCGTACGCCCCCGAGCCGCTGCCCGAGGACGCGGTCCGGCGCATCCTCGAGGCCGGCCGCCTGGCGGGCAGCTCGGGCAACCGGCAGCGGCGACGCTTCGTCGTGCTGCGCGACCGCGCGCTCCTCGAGGCGGCGGCGGAGGCGGTGTGGACGCCGCCCAACCTGCTTGGCGCCGCGCTCGTCGTCGCCGTCGTGATCGGCGGCAAGGGCCCGCTCGGCTTCGACGCGGGGCGCGCGGCGCAGAACATGATGCTCGCGGCCTGGAACGACGGGATCGGCTCGTGCCCGAACGGCGTCGCCGATGCCGAGCGGATGCGCGAGGCCCTCGGGCTGGGGTCCGACGAGCAGGTGGCGACCGTGCTCTCCTTCGGGTACCCGGCGCGGCTCGCCGACCCCGAGCGCCGCACCCCGGACGAGTGGATCGCACGCGCCGACCGGCTGGCGTTCGAGGACGTCGTCGACGAGCGCTGAATCGCGGTCAGCGTGCGCGCTGCGTCGCCGCCACGCACGCGAGGACCGCGAGCGCCGTGATCGCCGTCCACGGCCCGACGTGCTCGCCGAGCAGCAGCGCCGACCACACGAGCGTCAGCACGGGCTGGGCGAGCTGGATCTGGCCGATGCGCGCGACCCCCCGCGCGCGAGCCCCGCATACCAGGCGAAGAAGCCGAGGAACATGGAGACGAGCGAGACGTAGGCGAGCCCGAGCCACGAGGTCGCGCCGGCGTCGAGGCCGGTCGCGAGCGCGGCCGCCGCGGCGACGGCGACGCTGAGCGGCAGCGCCAGCACGAGCGCCCAGCAGATCGTCACCGCGCCGCCGAGCGACCGGGCCAGCGCGCCGCCCTCCGCGTACCCGACCGCGCACGCCCCCACGGCCGCGAGCAGGAGCAGGTCGCCGGCCTGGGGGCCCGCGAGGCCCTGGGCGACGACGAACGCGAGCACGGCCGCGAGGCCGGCCCCGGAGGCGAACCAGAAGCGCGCGGACGGCCGCTCGCCGGCGCGCGCGACGGCGGCGACGGCGGTCGCCGCGGGCAGGATCGCGACGACCACCGCCCCGTGCGCGGCGGTCTGCGCCTCGAGCGCCAGCGAGGTGGCGAGCGGGAAGCCGACGACGACGCCGCCGGCGACGATCGCCACCGATCGCCACTGGGCGGGGGTCGGGCGGGGCGCGCGAGCGAGCGCGAGGTAGGCCGCGGCGAGGACGCCGGCGACGCTCGCGCGCCCGAACGCGACGAGCCACGGGTCGAGGTCGGCGACCGCGAGCCGCGTCGCCGGCAGCGAGAACGAGAAGCCGAGGATGCCGAGCGCCCCGAGGGCCACACCGGCCGGGAGGCGAGCGATCAGCGCGCCGGGCACGGCGGTCGCCGTTACCGCTCGCCCTGGGATAGCGTTACTCGACTCTCCCATGACGAACGGTAACACACAGGTCAGTGTCACCGACGAGCTGCGCCGGCGCGTGGAGCTCGCTCGTCCGGGCGAGCGGCTGCCGTCGGTGCGCGAGCTGATGGCGCGCCACCGCGCCTCCCCGGCGACCGTCGGGCGCGCGATCGCCGCGCTCGCCGCCGAGGGCCTCGTCGAGCCGCGGCCCGGACAGGGCACGTTCGTGGCCGCCGCGGCGACCGACCGGGGTCCGGCCGCGCCGGACGTGTCGTGGCAGGCCGTCGCGCTCGGCGCGCGCTCGGTCGACGAATCGCCGCTGCAGGAGCTCATGGCCGTCCGCGGCCCGGGCGCCCTTCTGCTCTCCGGCGGCTACCTCGAGCCCGAGCTGCAGCCGCTCGCCGCGCTCGGCGCCGCGCTCGCGCGCGCCGCGCGGCGCCCCGGGGCGTGGGACCGCGGCGCGGTCGAGG
>DATNGY010000461.1:0-9462 GCA_035605735.1 Solirubrobacteraceae bacterium | reverse complement strand
GGCGCCCGTTGGAGAAGTCGGTCGAGCCGATCCCGAAGATCCCGCTCGTCGCGTTCTCGAAGACGCGCGGGACGATCTCGCCGAACGCCAGCGTCACGATCGCCAGGTAGTCGCCGCGCAGGCGCAACGTCGGCGCGCCGAGGATCGCGCCCCAGAACGCGGTGAAGATCGCCGCGATGAAGATGACGATGAAGTAGTTGATGTGGATGCCGGGGAACGCGCGGCCGAAGGCCGACTCCACCGGCGTGAGGATGTGGATCCCCTTGCCGCCGTTGACGTTGGGGAACTGCTGGGAGCCCAGCCAGCCGATGACGAACGCGCCGATCGCGTAGAACGCGACGTAGCCGAGGTCGAGCAGCCCGGCGAAGCCCACGACGATGTTCAGACCGAGGGCCATGATTATGTACCCCAGGGTCTGGATCGACGCGTCGAGCAGGTCGTCCGGCGCCGTCATGAGCTGGTCGAGGATGTACGGGTACAGGATCGCCAGGGCGACGAAGAACACAGCCCACGCCCAGTCGGGCACGCGGCGCAGGCTCGCCGTGCTCGAGCGCCAGGTGGCGGCCGCGGTGCTCATCCCTCGCGCGTCTCCTCGCCGAAGAGCCCCTGCGGCTTGAAGACCATGATCAGGATCAGGATCGCGAAGACGACCGCGGGGGTCCACACCTGCCCGAAGTGCGTGTCGGAGATCGACTGGATGACGCCGATGATGAGGCCGCCGACGACCGCGCCCTTGAGGTTGCCGATCCCGCCCATGACCGCGGCCGTGAACGCGATCAGCCCGGCGGTGAAGCCCTGGTTGAACTGGATCGTGCCGTTGTAGAGCGCGTAGATCACGCCGGCTGCGCCGGCCAGCAGGCCGCCGAGCAGGAAGGTCAGGGAGATCGTGCGGTCGACGTTGATGCCCATTAGCCGCGCGGCGTCGGGGTCCTGCGCGGTTGCGCGCATCGCCTTGCCGTAGCGCGTCTGCCCGACGAACCAGACGAGCGCGATCAGCAGCGGCACGGTTACGACGAAGGCGAAGACGTCGGAGTGCTCGATCGCCACGCCGAAGACGGTGAAGTAGTCCTTCTGCGAGCCGATCAGGTCGGGCGAGGAGTCGGGCGTCGGGCGCCAGAGCAGGCCGACGTTCTGGAGGATGAAGCTCATGCCGATCGCGGTGATGAGCGGCGCGAGCTTCGGGGCGTTCCGCAGCGGTTTGTAGGCGACGCGCTCGATCATCACGTTGAGCACCCCCGAGGCGAGCATCGACGCCACGAGGGCGAGCAGGATCGCGAGCACGATCCCCACGATCGCGTTGTCGGCGGTGACGCCGAGCGACTGCCACAGCGACACCGCGACGAACGAGCCGATCATGAAGACCTCGCCGTGGGCGAAGTTGATGAGCTCGATGATCCCGTAGACCAGCGTGTACCCGAGCGCGATCAGCGCCCAGATGGTGCCGTTGGAGAGGCCCGTCTTGACGTCGTCGAGGGTCTGCTTGGGATCCTGGACGAAGTACACCACGAGCGCGACCGCCAGCAGGATCCAGAGGATGTTGTCGCTGACGACGGTCAGCGGGCTGCGCGACGGCTGCCGGGCGCCCGATGGCGTTTCGGGGATCGAAGCGGCTTCCATGAAGTGGTCTGCTCTCCTCAGTCAGACCGAGCGACGTGGCGCCGGGGCGGCTCCTCGGGCCTGCCCCGGCGCTTGGCGCTTGGATCAGGTCTGGGCCTTGATCACCTTGTCGAACACGAGCTGGCCCTTCTGGACGCGGTCCGCGCCGTAGTCGGTCAGCGTCGTGTCGCCGTTCTTGTCGATCGAGTACTTGCCGAGCACCGAGTCGCGGTCCTTGATCTTGAAGAACGCGTCGATGACGGCCTGGCGGTCGTTGCCCTTGTCGCCGGCGTTCTGGATCGCCAGCAGGGCAACCTTCATCGCCTCGTAGCCGTAAATCGCGTACGGCTCGGGCGCCTTTCCGTACTTCTGCTTGTAGGTCTTGAAGAACTCCTGGGCCGCCGGCGGGTAGAGCTTCGGGTCCAGGGTCGGGTTCGTGACGTAGACCATCTTCTGGACGGACGGGCTGAGCTTCGTGGTGAACGGAGTCTCCGCGACGCCGTCGGGGCCGAAGAGCTTCATGCTCGGGTTCGCAGCGTGGACGTCGCTGAAGACCTGGACGCCCTTGTTCTGGGTGATGCCGCCGAAGAACATGCAGTTCGCGCCTGAGGACTTGACCTTCTGCGCGAGCGTACGGAAGTTCGCGGCCTTCGTGTCAATTCCGTCGTTGCCGGCGATCGTCAGGCCCTGGGTCTTGGCGACCTTGGCGACCTGGTCGGCGAGGCCCTTCCCGTACACCTCCTTGTCGTTGAGGATGTACGTCTTCGTGCAGCCCTCGTCCTTCTGGTAGGTGACCTGCGCGGCGCCCTGGATGTGGTCGGCGGGGACGACGCGGCCGAAGGTGCGCTTGCCCGTCGGGTAGTACTTGTCCGGCGTGCCGGGCTCGGCGCCCGGACGGGTCAGGCCGATGTCGGTGTTGGACGGCGAGATCTGCATGATGCCGGCCTGGTTGAGGATCGGCAGCGAGATCGACGTCGCGCCCGAGTTGAACTCACCCAGGTAGATGATCGTCGACTTGTCCTGTGCGGCCTTGCGCGCGTCGGACGACGTCTGCCCGGGCTCCCACTTGCCGGCCGCCGCGGTGGAGTCGTCGAGCGACTTGTACGTGATCGTGTACTTGCCGACCTTGCCGCCGGCCTGCTGGAGCGCGAGCTTCTCGCCGTTGATGACCGACTGCGACTGCGGGCGGGAGTCGCCCTGCAGCGGAAGGCTCGAGTAAATGGTCAGTTTGCTGGAGCCGGTGGTACCGCCTCCGCCGCCCGTGCTGCTCTTGTCGCTGCCGCCGCAGGCGGCGATGCCGAAGGCAAGAGCGGCCACGAGGCAGCTGGGGACTGCCAGTGAGCGAACTCGCAAGATTCCCTCCTCAAGGAACGCGATACGGGAAGAGGGCGCGGATTGTATGGATTCGCCGGGACACCGCAACGCCGAACCGTGCGCGGTCGACCGCGAAGGGGGCGCGGCTAGCCGCGATTGCCCGGAAGATGCGGGAGCAGCATCCGCACGGTCGCCCCTACCACGACGATCACGACGGTGATCATGAAGCTGTCGATCGCCTTGACGCCGAGGGCCCAGAGGACGATCCATACCATGAGCCCGAAGACGGTGGCGAGCACGAGGCCCATGGCGCGCGACCTTATCTCAACGCCCCGGCGAAGCCGGCGACGAGCTCGTGCACCGTGGCCACCGCCGCGTCGGTAGACGCGGCCTCCGCGACCGCGCGCACCAGCCGTGAGCCGACGATCACGCCGTCGGCGCCGGCGTCGGCCGCCTGACGAGCCTGGTCGGGCGTGCCGATGCCGAAGCCGAGCGCGACCGGGACCGGCGCGTGCGCCTTGGCCCGCGCGACGACGGCGGCGAACGCCTCCGCGAGCGCGACGCGCTCCCCGGTCGTCCCCAGCAACGAGACCGTGTAGACGAACCCCCGGGCCTTCGCGCCGATGCGCGCCAGCCGCTCGTCGGGGGTGGCCGGAGCGACGAGCGGGACGAGCGCGACGCCAGCGGCGTCGCAGGCCGCGCGCACGGCGTCGGACTCCTCCAGCGGGAGGTCGGGCACGATCAGCCCGCTGATGGCGTGCGCGGCGAGGTCGTCGGCGAAGCGCTCGGCGCCGCGGGCGAGGAGGACGTTCACGTAGACCATCGCCACGACGGGAACGCGCGCGGCGAGCGCGCGCCCGACCTCGAGGACGCCCGCCGTCGTCGCGCCCGCGCGCAGCGCGGCCGTGCCCGCGGCCTGGATGACCGGGCCGTCGGCGAGCGGGTCGGAGAACGGCACGCCGAGCTCGACGAGGTCGGCGCCGCCGTCCGCGTAGGCCTCGCCGATGCGCCGCGAGCCGTCGAGGTCCGGGAAGCCGCCCATCAGGTAGGGCATGAACGCCGCTCGCCGCCCTCCGTCGCGGAAGGCGGCGGCGATCTGCTCGCGACCGCTCGTCACCCCTGCTCGAGGACCTCGGCGAGGTCCTTGTCCCCGCGGCCCGAGAGGCAGACGAGATCGAGCGTCGAGGCCGACGGCTGGAGCGCGAGGTGCAGGGCGTGCGCGCTCTCGAGCGCGGGAATGATGCCCTCCAGCCGGGTGACCCGGCGGAAGGTCGCGAGCGCCTCGTCGTCGGAGACGGCGACGTAGCGCGCCCGCCCGAGATCGCGCAGCCACGCGTGCTCCGGGCCCGAACCGGGGTAGTCGAGGCCCGCCGAGATCGAGTGCGCCTCGAGGATCTGGCCCATCTCGTCCTGGAGCACGGCCGACAGCGAGCCGTGGAGCACGCCCGCCGGCCCCGCGACCGTGAGCGGTGCGCCGTGGCGACCGCTGCGCAGCCCGGCGCCCCCGGCCTCGACGCCGACGAGCTCGACGTCGGCGTCATCGAGGAAGGGCACGAACGTGCCGATCGCGTTCGAGCCGCCGCCGACGCACGCGATGACGCGGTCGGGCAGGCGGCCCTCGGCGGCGAGCACCTGCGCGCGCGCCTCGTCGCCGATGACCCGCTGCAGGTCGCGCACGATCGCCGGATAGGGCGCCGGGCCGACCGACGAGCCGATCACGTAGTGGGTGCTCGCGACGCTCGCCACCCAGTCGCGGATCGCCTCGGAGACCGCTTCCTTGAGCGTGCGCGCGCCGGCGTCGACGGGCCGCACGGCGGCGCCGAGGAGCTCCATGCGCTGGACGTTGGGGCGCTGGCGGCGGATGTCCTCGGTGCCCATGTAGACGACGCACTCGAGGTCGAGCAGCGCGCAGGCGGTGGCCGTCGCGACGCCGTGCTGGCCCGCGCCGGTCTCGGCGATGATCCGCCGCTTGCCCATGCGCTTGGCGAGGAGCGACTGGCCGAGCGCGTTGTTGATCTTGTGGGCGCCCGTGTGGTTGAGGTCCTCGCGCTTGAGCAGGATCGTCCGGCCCGCGGCCGCGCCGAGCCGCCGCGCGCGGTAGAGCGGCGACGGCCGCCCGACGTAGTCGCGCAGGAGCTCGTCGAGCTCGGCACGGAACGCCGCGTCCGCGCGAGCCTGTAGCCACGCGGCCTCGAGCTCGGCGAGCGCGGGCATCAGCGTCTCGGGGACGTACTGGCCGCCGTAGGGCCCGAACCGGTGCTCGACCGACGCGCTCATCGACCGACGCCCGCGCGGTCGCCGGCGGCGGCGACGGCCTCGGCGAACGCGCGCACCTTGCCCGGGTCCTTGACCCCCGGCGCCGCCTCGGTGCCGCTCGCGGTGTCGACGGCGAACGGATGGGTCGCCGCGATCGCGTCGCCGACGTTCTCCGGCGTCAGCCCGCCCGAGAGGACCAGCGGCACGGTCGTGCGGCGCCGGCGCAGGAGCTCCCAGTCGAACGTCTCCCCCGTGCCGCCGCGCAGCCCGGGCCGGTGGGCGTCGAGGAGGTGCAGATCGGTGTGGAAGGCCTCGAGCGCCGCGACGTCGGCGCCGCTGCGCACGGCCGCGGCCTTCATGACCTTCGCCCCGGTCCGCCGGGCGACCTCGGCGCAGAACGCCGGGCCCTCGTCGCCGTGGAGCTGGACGATTCCGAGCCCGAGCGCATCGGCGAGCCCGGTGACCTCGTCGAGCGGCGCGTTGACGAAGACCCCGGCGACCTCGACGCGGCGGCGCAGCGCGCGCGAGATCCGCAGCGCCTCGCCGGGGTCGCAGCGTCGCGGCGACCCCGACCACAGGATCACGCCGATCGCCCACGCGCCGGCGTCAGCGGCGAGCTCGGCGTCCCCGAGCGACGTGGTGCCGCAGATCTTGAAGCGGGTCACCGCACAAGGGTAGGCCGCGCGCGAGCCCCGCGGGCGCTCAGCCGCCGCCGGGGCCCGCGCTCGGTCGCTGGGCGAGCGTCACCGTCACCGTCTTGACGGCGTGCATGCGGCGAACCTCGAGCTTGACCTTGTCGCCCGCCCGCTTGGCGGCGATCGCGTTCGTGAGGTCGTCGTCGCTGCGCACGGGCTTGCGGTCGACCGCGGTGATGATGTCGCCGCCGAGGTGGAACTCGTGGCCGTTGCTGTCGACGGTGATCGCGCCGCCCCTGATCCCCGCCTTCGCGGCGGGGCTCCCCGGCGTGACGGTGTCGACGAGAACCCCGCGGTCGACGGGCAGGTTGAGCGCGGCCAGCGACCGGTCGATCGTCACGCCACCGACGCCGAGGTAGCCGCGGTTCACGCTTCCGGAGGCCTCGAGCTGGGGGACGATCTTCTTGGCCGTGTCGATCGGGACCGCGAAGCCGATGCCGACGCTGCCGTTGCCGCCGCCGCCCGTGGCGATCTGGGAGTTGATCCCGATCACGCGGCCGAGCGAGTCGATGAGGGGGCCGCCCGAGTTGCCGGGGTTGATCGCGGCGTCGGTCTGGATTACGTCGTCGATGGAGAAGCCGTTCGGGGCCTGGATCGTGCGGTGCACGGCGGAGACGACGCCCGTGGTCAGCGTGCGCTCGAGGCCGAACGGGTTGCCGATGGCGACCGTCGGGTCGCCGACGACGACGTCCCGCGACGAGCCGAGCTGCAGCGGGGTCAGGCGCAGGCCGCTCGCGTCGATCTTGAGCACCGCGAGGTCGGTCGACTCGTCGCGCCCGACGACCTTCGCGGCGTGCAGGCGCTTGTCGGAGAGCTGCACGCTGATCTTCGTCGCGCCGGCGACCACGTGCGCGTTCGTGAGCACCGTCCCGTCGCGGTCGATGACGAAGCCGGAGCCGGTCGCCTCGCCGCGCTGCTCGGAGGGCGGGCCGAAGTCGAACGGCGACGGCGTCCGCTGCACGACCTCGGCGCGGACGAAGACGACCCCGGGCGCGTCGCGCTTGTAGATGTCGCGCGCGGTGAGGCCGCGGTCGTCGCGCGCGGACTTCGCCCCGCCGAGCGGCGCCTGCTCGACGATCGTCGTCGAGCGGCCGCCGCCGAGGTCGAAGGCGCTCACGACGCCGACCGCCGCCGCGGCGCCGAGGGCGGCGGCGAGGAGAGCGAGGGGCACCGGCGAGCGCGGACGCATCCGGCTCCGAGTGTGCGAGCTCCGTCTGAAGCCTTGCTAAACCCGGTCGGTCGAGCGCGCTTCGCAGCGCGCGAATCGCGTCGAGCTCCAGCTCCTGCACCGTATCGGTGCAAAAGCTGGAACTCGAGGGGTGCTCGCGCTCGCCGCCGCCTCGACTACAGCGCGTCGGGCTCCAGCTCGGTCAGCTCGCGGCACGCCGCCTCGGGGTCGGGCGCGCGCATGAGGCTCTCCCCCACAAGGACCGCGTCGACGCCGACGCGCTCGAGGTCGTCGAGCTGCTCGCGCTCGTGGATGCCCGACTCGCTGACGACGGTCTTGCCGGCCGGGACGTCGGAGAGCAGCTCGTACGTGCGCTCGAGGTCGACGCTGAAGTCGACGAGATCGCGGTTGTTGATCCCGATCACGTCGGCGTCCAGCAGCTCGAGCGCGCGCTCGAGCTCCTCGTCGTCGTGGACCTCGACGAGCACGTCGAGGTCGAGGCCGACGGCCTCGCGGTAGAGCCCGGCGAGGTCGTCGTCGTCGTCGAGGGCGGCGACGATGAGCAGGAGCGCGTCGGCCCCCGCGACCGCGGACTCGAAGACCTGGTAGCGGTCGACGATGAAGTCCTTGCGCAGGATCGGCAGCGCGCTCGCCGCGCGCGCCTCGCGCAGGTCATCGAGCGCGCCGCCGAAGTGCGGGCCCTCGGTGAGGATCGAGAGCGCCGCGGAGCCGCCGCGCTCGTAGGCCTCGACGATCTCGGTCACGCTCGCGCCCTCCCGGATCTCGCCCGCGCTCGGGGAGCGGCGCTTGTGCTCGGCGATGAGCGAGATCCCGGGGCGCATGAGCGCCTCGGAGAACGGACGGTCCTCGCCGCGCGCGGCCAGGCGCCCCTCGAGCTCGGCCAGCGGCACGTCGCGGCGGCGGCGCTGGACGTCCTCGCGCGTCTGGTCGACGATCCGGTCGAGCACGCTCACGATGCGGGCGCGAGCTCCCGGCTGAGCTCCAGGTAGCGCTCGAGCGTGCGCTGGGCGGCGCCGGAGTCGATCGCGGCCCGCGCGGCCTCGACGCCCTCGGCGATCGAGTCGACGCCCCCGCCCGCGTAGATGGCGCCCCCCGCGTTGAGCACCGCGAGGTCGCGCCGCGGGCCGGGCTCTCCGTCGAGGATCGCGCGCGTGGTCGCCGCGTTGACGGTCGGCGGTCCACCGACGACGGCCTCGGGCGCGGCGCGCGGCAGGCCGACCTCGTCGGGGGTGAGGTCGTAGCGTCGGATCTCGTCGCCGTCGACCTCGACGACGTGCGTGGGCGCCGAGGTGCTCATCTCGTCCAGGCCGTCAGCGCTGGACACTACCAACGCGCGGTCGACGCCCAGGCGCGCCAGCGCTCGCGCGATGCGCTCGACGTAGGCGGGGTCCGAGACGCCGATCAGCTGCCGTCGGGCGCCCGCCGGGTTCGTGAGCGGCCCGAGGAAGTTGAAGACCGTGCGGACCGCGAGCTCGCGGCGCACGGGCATGACCCAGCGCATCGCGGTGTGGTGGGCCGGGGCGAACAGGAAGCCGAAGCCGGCGGCGTCGATGCAGCGCGCGACCGCCGCCGGCTCGAGGTCGATGCGCGCGCCGAGGGCCTCGAGGACGTCGGCCGAGCCGCTCGGCCCCGTGGCCGAGCGGTTGCCGTGCTTCGCCAGCGCGCAACCCGCGCCCGCCGCGATCAGCGCGGCCGTCGTCGAGACGTTGAACGTCGGGCGCCCACCTCCCGTGCCGGCCGTGTCGACGAGGTCGTCGCGCGCGCACGGCACGGGCGTGGCCAGCGCGCGCATCGTCGCCGCCAGCCCCGCGAGCTCCTCCTCGGTCTCCCCCTTCGTGCGCAGGGCGACGAGCAGGCCCGCGATCTGGCTCTCCGAGGCCTGGCCGGCCATGATCTCGGCCAGGACCTCCGAGGCCTCCTCGCGGGCGAGGTCGCGGCCCGACGCGACGGCGTCCAGGGCCCGGGTGAGGACCGCGTTAGGCAAGGAAGTTCCGAAGCAGCGCGCGTCCCTCGTCGGTGAGGACCGACTCGGGATGGAACTGGACGCCCTCGGCGGGCAGCTCGCGGTGGCGCAGGCCCATGACGACGCCGCCGCCGCGGGCCGAGACCTCGAGCGCGGCGGGGACCGACGACTCCTCGACGACGAGCGAGTGGTAGCGCCCGACGGTCAGCGGGTCGGGGAGGCCGGCGAAGATCGTGCGCCCGTCGTGCGCGATCGGCGACGTCTTGCCGTGGACGGGCTCGTGGCGCACCACGCGCCCGCCGAACGCCTGCGCGAGCGCCTGGTGGCCGAGGCAGACGCCGAGCGTCGGGACGCCGGCGGCGGGGAAGCGCCGGACGGCCTCGAGCGAGATCCCGGCCTCGTTCGGCGTGCATGGGCCGGGCGAGACGACGACGCGGTCGGGGCCGCGC
>DATNGY010000460.1:0-3297 GCA_035605735.1 Solirubrobacteraceae bacterium | reverse complement strand
GGCCCTCGGGCCCGATCACCGTGGTGTGAAGGGCCTGGTAGAGATTCAGCTTCGGCGTCGCGATGAAGTCCTTGAACCGTCCGGGCAGCGGCTTCCAGATCGAGTGGGTGATGCCGATTGCGCCGTAGCAGTCCTTCACCGAGTCGACGATAACCCGCATGGCCGTGAGGTCATAGATCTCGTTGAACTCGCGACCCTTCTTGGTCATCTTCGAGTAGATCGAGTAGAAGTGCTTCGCGCGCCCAGAGATCTCGGCGCGAATGCCCAGCGCGTCGAGCTCGCGACCGAGCTCGTCGCCCGCGCCGCGCACGTAGTCCTCGCGCTCGGTGCGCTGCTGATTGACGAGCCCCTTGATCTCCTGGTACTTGCGCGGGTGCAGCGTCGCGAACGCGAGGTCCTCGAGCTCCCACTTGATCGCGTGGATGCCGAGGCGGTGCGCGATCGGGCCATAGATCTCCAGCGTCTCCTTGGCCTTGTCGATCTGCTTCTGCTTCGCCAGCGCCGCGATCGTGCGCATGTTGTGCAGGCGGTCGGCGAGCTTGATGAGGATGACCCGGATGTCCGTGGCCATCGCGACCATCATCTTGCGGTAGTTCTCGGCCTGCGCCTCGTCGCGGCTCGTGAACGTGATCCCGGTGAGCTTCGTGACGCCGTCGACGAGCGTGGCCACCTCGTCGCCGAAGCGCTCGCGGACCTCCTCGAGCGACGCGCTCGTGTCCTCGACGGTGTCGTGCAGCAGCGCGGCGCAGAGCGTCTCGGTATCGAGGCGCATGCCCGCACAGATCTTCGCCACGCCGACGGGATGGGTGATGAAGTCCTCGCCGGACTTGCGGCGCTGGTCGGCGTGGTGCTCGCAGGCGAAGAGGAACGCGTCCTCGACGCGGGCGCGGTCGATCTCGACGGCGGCGTCCGCCGCGTGCTCCTCGACGATCGCGAAGAGGTCGCCGAGCAGCCGGCGCTCGATCGGGGTGAGATCGGCCCGGGCGACCGGAGCGTGCTCGGCGGGGTGCTCGACGCGGTCGACCGTCGCCCGCTCGTCGGCGGGCACGGCGGTGACCGGGCGGCGCGAGCGCCCGCTCGTGGCGGCCGAGCCGCTGCGCGTGTCCGCGCCGGAGGCCATGGCCCCAGGGTACCCGAGCGCCGGACGGCCACGGGCGCCTACGCGGCCGCGGCGGCGGCGCGCGGGCCGGCCAGGCGCGCGTGGCCCTCGGCGTGGCGCGCGGCCCATGCCCGGAAGGCGTCGGAGCGCTCGAGCTCGGTGCGCGCCTTCGAGGCGACGCGCGCGGTCCGCGCGCGCGCGTCGACTTCGACGAGACCGACCTCGACCAGGACCCGCAGCGCCCGGCCGGCCACGGCCGGCGACGGGACCGCCGCGAGCGCGCCGGCGAGCCCTTCCTCGCGCACGCCGCGGAAGACGTGTGCGGCGGGCGCGCGCAGCGCGCACCCCGCGTCGAGCGCCGCCAGCGCGAACGCGGTCTCCGCCTCGCCCCAGGCGAGCACCCAGCGGCCGTCGACGAGCGCGGCCTGCGCGGCCGCGGCCGGCGGGTCGAGCGCGACGACGTGCGCGACCCGTGCGGCGAGCCCGGAATCGCGCTCGAGCGCGGTCCAGGAGGCGACCGCGAAGCCGCCGAGGCGCCCGGCGAGGTGCCGCCGCCGCGCCCGCGCGTCGGCGCAGGCGACGAGGACCGGCTCGCCCGTGGCGACGAGCGCCGCGATGATCCCGGCCGCGCCCCCGCCGCGGCGATCGCGCCCGGGCCGGCCCTCGCGCGCCGGGCCGGTCGCCGGAGGCGCCGCGTCGAGCTCGGCCAGCGCGGTCGACACTGGGTCCTCGGGCTCGCCGGCGAGCGTCACTGGGCCCGCGGCCGGCGGCTGCGCGCAACGCAGCACGAGCCGCGGCTCGACCGCCCCGCCCCACTCGTTGAGCTCGAGCCCGAAGAGCGCGTCGAGCGCGTCGCCGTCGGGCAGCGCGCTCGTCCCGAAGGCCACGGCGCGAGCCCGGTGGCCGCCCGCCTCGACCGTGAAGCGCAGGTGGCGCCCCTCCCCCATCGCCCGCGGATCGCTCAGGCGCGCCGCGGGCACGAGCAGCGCGGGCTCGAGGTTCGCGGTCCCGAACGGGGCGAGTGCCCCGAGCTCCTCGGCCAGGCCCAGGCCGAGCTCGTCGCCGGCGACGACCGCGTCGACGCGCGCGGCGGGCGCGAGGTCGTCGGCGCCGAGCACCGCGCCCGCATGAGCGGCGAAGGCCGCGCGGAAGGCCGCGAGCGCGTCGCGGCGGATCGTGCATCCGGCCGCCGCGCGATGGCCTCCGTGGCGCACGAGGTGCTCGGCGCAGGCGTCGAGGCCGCCGAGGAGGTCGAAGGCCGGGATCGAGCGGCCCGAGCCGGTCCCGTGCTCGCCGTCGAGAGCGACGAGCACGCACGGGCGATGGTGGCGCTCGGCGATACGCGAGGCGACGATGCCGATGACGCCCGGATGCCAGTCCTCCCCGGCGAGGACGTAGGCCGGCGCCTCACCGGTCTCGGCCACCAGCCGCTCGGCCTCGAAGAGGATCCGCGTCTCGACGTGGCGGCGCTCGGCGTTGGCGGCGTCGAGCTCCTCGGCGATCGCGCCGGCGCGCTCGGGATCCTCGGTGAGGACGAGCTCGAGGCCCGCGTCCGCGCGGTAGAGCCGCCCGGCCGCGTTGAGCCGCGGCGCGAGGCGGAACGCGACGGCGCGCGCGTCGAGCGCGCCGGGGTCCACGCGGGCGACGCGCAGGAGGGCGCGCAGGCCGGGCTTCGTCGTCGCCGCGAGCGCCCGCAGGCCCTCGCGGACGAGCCGGCGGTTCTCGCCGAGCAGCGGCACGCAGTCGGCGACGGTCGCGATCGCCACGAGGTCGAGGTCGGCGTCGGCGTCGCCCGGGTCGCGGCCCGCAGCGGCGAGGAGCGCCGCCGCGAGCTTGAACGCCACCCCGGTCGCGCACAGGTCGCGGCAGGGATATCCACCGACGCCCGGGTGGACGATCGGCGCGGCCGGCAGGCGGCCGTCAGCCCGGGGGGCGTGGTGGTCGGTGACGACGACGTCGAGGCCGTGCGCGCGGGCGCGCGCGACCTCGTCGACGGCGGTGATCCCGCAGTCGGCGGTGACGAGAAGCGCCGTGCCGCGGGCGGCGAGGCGCTCCACCGTCGCCGGGTTGAGCCCGTAGCCGTCCGCGGTCCTGCTCGGCAGGTACCAGTCCACGTCGGCGTCGAGAGCCCTGAGGGCCCGCACGAGGATCGCCGTCGAGCAGACGCCGTCGGCGTCGTAGTCGCCGTGGACCGTGAT
>DATNGY010000459.1:0-7629 GCA_035605735.1 Solirubrobacteraceae bacterium | reverse complement strand
ACGAGGAGTCGATGATCCGGATCGACATGTCCGAGTACATGGAGAAGCACGCGGTGTCGCGCCTCGTGGGCTCGCCCCCGGGCTACATCGGCTACGACGAGGGCGGCCAGCTGACGGAGGCGGTGCGCCGCAAGCCGTACTGCGTGCTCCTGCTCGACGAGATCGAGAAGGCGCACCCGGACGTCTTCAACATCCTCCTGCAGATCCTGGAGGACGGGCGGCTCACCGACTCGCAGGGGCGGACCGTCGACTTCCGCCACTCGATCGTGATCATGACCTCGAACATCGGCGCGCAGGAGATCGCGCGCAACACGCCGCTGGGCTTCGCCGTCTCCGACGACGAGACCGGCATCACGTACGAGGACATGAAGAACCGGATCATGGGCGAGCTCAAGAAGGTCTTCCGGCCCGAGTTCCTCAACCGGATCGACGAGGTCGTCGTCTTCCACAAGCTCAGCAAGGACGAGATCAAGACGATCGTCGAGCTGCTGCTGCGGCGCATCCGCGAGTCGCTCGCGGAGCGCGAGCTGCAGCTCGAGCTGTCCGAGAGCGCGAAGGACCTGCTCGTCGACAAGGGCTGGGATCCGTCGATGGGCGCGCGGCCGCTGCGCCGCGCGATCCAGCGCTTCATCGAGGACCCGCTCGCGGACTTCGTCCTGCGGGCCGAGCTCCCGGCGGGCTCGACGGTCCTCGTCGAGCGGGGCCCCGACGGCGAGGAGCCCGAGGTCACGCTGACGGTGATCGAGCCCGAGAAGGTGCCGGCCGCCGTGGGCGGCGGCGCCGAGGAGGGCGAGCCGTCCGGCGACGAGGGAGGCGACGTCCCGCCCGCGCCGCCGCCGGCGGCGGACGCCGAGAACACCTGAGCACCGAGGGCCGCCGCGAGGCGGCCCTCACTCGTTGGCGCGCGCTGCTCGTGCCTTGCAGCCGAGCCGACGGCCGCGACTTGAAGGCCGCCGTTGCCGAGCCGGTGTCAGCGACGGGAGCGGCGATGAAGCTCGAGCGCCGCACGGCTCGAGTGAGGCGGCGCCTCGGGCCGTCGTCGAGCCGTTGGGTAGGGTGGCCCCGTGGATCCCGGGCGCCTGAGGAAGATCCCCGTCTTCGCCGACCTCGACGACGAGGAGCTCGACCACATCGCCAACCTCGCGGCCGAGGTCTCGGTGCCGGCGGGGAAGGAGCTCGTGCGCGAGGGCGACTACTCCTACGACCTCCTCGCCGTCGAGGAGGGCACGGCGACCGTGACCCGCCACGGCGAGCCGATCGCCGAGATCGGGCCCGGCGACGTCGTCGGCGAGATGGGCGTGCTCGAGCGCGCGCAGCGCAGCGCGACGGTCGTCGCGCAGTCGCCGATGCTCCTCGTCACGCTCACCAGCTGGGACATTCGCCGGCTGGCCAAGACCGCCCCGAGGGCGGTCGAGCACCTCCGCGAGGTCGTCGCGCGCCGCCGCGATCAGGCCTGAATGGACGGCGCCTTCGCCGGCTTCGGCCCCGGGGTCTTCGCGTGGTTCGAGGGGCTCGAGCGCGACAACTCGAAGGCCTACTTCACGGCGACGCGCGACGTCTACGAAGCCGAGGTCCGGGGCGGCCTCATCGCGCTGCTCGAGGAGCTCGCCGCGACCCTCGGCGGCGACGTGCGGGTCTTCCGCCAGCAGCGCGACCTGCGCTTCAGCGCCGACCGCACCCCGTACAAGACGCGGACGTACGGGATCCTGCAGGACCCCGAGCGGGCGGCCGGCGGGCTCTACGCCGAGCTCTCGGCGCGGGGGCTCTACGCGGGCGCCGGATTTGCGCGCCTGGCGCGCGACCAGCTCGCGCGCTTCCGCGCGGCCGTGGACGACGCCCGGACCGGGGCGGCGCTCGCGGAGGCCGCTGCGAGCGCCCGCGCGGCCGGCCTCGACGTCGCGGGCGGGTCGCTGCGCACGGCGCCGCGCGGCGTTCCTCGCGACCACCCGCGCATCGATCTGCTGCGCCACACGGCGCTCTTCGCCGGCTCGCGGCTGGCCGGCGCGCACGGGATCTCGCGGGACGCCGGGTTGGCGCACGTCGCGGGCACGTGGCGCGCGGCCGGGCCGCTCGTCGCGTGGCTCGAAGCCCACGTCGGGCCGAGCGCGCTTGCGCTCGGCCCGCGCGGGCCATCCTCACGATGACGGGAGCGTCAGCGCGTAGCCGTAGACGAGGCACTGCGCGGTGGCCGTCCGGGCGCCGTCCTGGCGCACGACGCCGTTGACCGCGTAGTTGGTGCCGCTGCGCTGCTGGACGTGCAGCTCGAACGTGTTCGAGCCGTTGACGACGAGCGCCGTCTGCACGCCGTTGAGGAGCGGCGCGACCTTCGCCGGGCCGTTGCCGACCCGCTGCGAGAGGTTGATCGCATCGCCGGAGGTGTTCGCGAACGTGATCGTCGAGCTGGGGTCCTCGATTCCGGGGCGCGGGCTCTGGTCGTTGCACGTCGCCGTCAGCAGGCCGAGCCCTGGGACGCCGCCGATGGCGATCGGCGCGAGCGTCTGGTTGTCGGCGACGTCGAGCGCGCGCCCGAACGTCGTCGAGGCGCCGCGCACGACGCCCTCGAGGTACTTGTGGTTGACCCTCCCGCGGTTGAATCCGTGGCGCGTCGTGGCCACGAGCTTGCCGGCGGCGCGCCGGTGCGAGGCGCCGTTGCCCACGGCGCTCTTGCCGTCGACGGCGCCCGCGTTGCGCGCGAAGCTGACGGCGGCCACGGCGGAGCCGCTCATGGCCATGACGAGTGCGACGAGGGCGACGACCATCGCCGGGGACGGGGGCTTGAGCCGCATGGATGCTTCCTCCTCGGGGGTAGGGTCTCGGCGGTGGAGAACACGCCCGTCGAGATCAAGGTGCGCGACGACGGTCCGCTGAAGGTCACCGGTCCCGTGCGCGTGATCGACGCCGAGGGCCGCCCGTTCGCGCTGCCCGAGGGCACGGTCGCGCTCTGCCGTTGAGGGCGCTCACAGACGAAGCCGTTCTGCGACGCCTCGCACCGCGCGACCGGCTTTCGCTCCTGCGTCCGTGCGTCGGCGTGACCGGCCCGAGGAGAACGCTCAGCCGACGCTGAACGCGGTTCCCCAGAGCAGGCACGCCGCCCGCGGGCCGGGGGAGCTGTCGGTTCGGGCGGCGCCCACGACGAGGACGGAGCGCTGCCCCGCCTGGAGGAGGACCTGGAAGAGCCCGTCGGCGCTCGGCAGGATCGTGACCGCCTGCGCGTGTGGCGCCGTGAAGACGTTGGGTCGCTGCCCGGCCTCGATGTCGCGGCCGAGGATGCGCGAGACGTTGGCCCCCTGCGGCGCGGTGGCGGTGAACGTCACCGTCGTCCGCGTCGTCGCGGTGCCCGGGGTCGGATCGACGTCGGCGCATTGGGTGTCCATGCGCCCGACGCCGGGGACCGAGAGCAGCCGGTGCGGGGCGCCCGGGGTGTTGTCGACAGTGCGCACGTAGCTCGTCAGCGATTGCGCGGTGCCGCGCATGACGCCCGCGAGGTACTTCGCGGGCACGCGGCCGCGGTCGCGGCCGTGGCGCTTGGTGGCCACGAGCTTGCCTGCGGCGTGCCTCGTCGAGACGTTCGGCCGGACGGCGCTGATCCCGTTGACGGCGCCGGCGTTGTGGGCGTAGGTCACCGCGGCGACGGCGGTTCCCGACAGGGCCACGATCAGCGCGATGAGCGCGACGACCATGGCGGGTGAGGGCAGGCGGGGCCTCATCGTCTTCTCCTCTTCGACGGCACGGGTCGGCGCACGCTACCGCCGTGGCTCGGGGCCGTCGCCGGAAGGGGGGAGCGATCCGCCGCCTCGGGCCCTACGCTCGACGAGGATCATGGCCCGGTCCGCCTCAGTCCACGTCTGCTCCGCGTGCGGCGCCACGACGCCGCGGTGGCACGGCCGCTGCCCGTCCTGCTCGGAGTGGAACACGCTCGTCGAGGAGCGCGTCCCCGCCGGCCCGACCGCGGGCGTCGCTGGCGCGCGCCGCGGCGCCGCGGCGCGCCCGGTCGCGCTGCGCGAGGTGAGCGCCCGGGCGTCGCCGCGCCTGACCACCGGCATCGGCGAGCTCGATCGCGTGCTCGGCGGTGGGCTGGTCCCCGGCTCGGTCGTGCTCCTCGGCGGCTCGCCGGGGATCGGCAAGTCGACGCTGACCAACATGGCCCTCGGCCACCTCGCGGCCGCCGGGCGCGGGACGCTCTACGTCTCGGGCGAGGAGTCCGCGGCGCAGATTCGCCTGCGGGCCGAGCGGCTGGGACCGGCGGCCCTCGACGTGCCCGTGCTCGCCGAGACCGACCTCGAGACGGTCGTCGCGACGATCGCTGCCGAGCGGCCGGACGCGTGCGTCGTCGACTCGGTCCAGACGCTGCACGCCGGGACGCTCGAGTCCGCGCCGGGGACGGTCGGGCAGGTCCGCGAGGTGGCCACGCGGATCACCGAGGTCGCAAAGCGCAACGGCACTGCGGTCGTCCTCGTCGGCCACGTGACGAAGGAGGGCGCGCTGGCGGGGCCACGCGTGCTCGAGCACCTCGTCGACTGCGTGCTGCAGTTCGAGGGTGAGCGCGAGCGGACGTATCGCACGCTGCGCGCCCTGAAGAACCGCTTCGGCTCGACGAACGACGTCGGGGTCTTCGAGATGCGCGGCGGCGGGCTCGTCGAGGTCCTCGACGCGAGCGCGCGCTTCGTCGGCGAGGCGACGCGCGCCCCCGGCAGCGTCGTGCTCGCCGCGATGGAGGGCTCGCGGCCGCTGCTCGTCGAGGTGCAGGCGCTGGTCTCGCCGAGCGAGCTCGTCCCGCCGCGGCGGGTCTGTACGGGGCTCGACCGCAATCGTCTCGCGCTCGTGCTCGCCGTGCTCGCGCGCCACGCCGGCGTGGGCGCGGGCACGAGCGACGTCTTCGTCAACGTCGTGGGCGGCGTACGCATCGACGAGCCCGGCGCCGACCTCGCCGTCGCCCTCGCCGTCGCGAGCGCCGCGCGCGGCGTCGCCCCCGATCCGGCGCCGCTCGCGTGCTTCGGCGAGATCGGCCTCACGGGCGAGCTGCGCTCGGTCGGCCACCCGGACCGCCGCGCCGAGGAGGCCGCGAAGTTCGGCCTCGAGGCGATCGTCTCGCCGGCGAGCGCCCCGACGTTGCGCGCCGCGCTGCGCGCTGCGCTGGGCCGCGCTCGCGCCGCGGCGGCGGCCTGAGCCCGATCGCGCCGTCCGCGCGCGCCTCGGGGTTTGAAGGCAGTCCCTACCCTGGGAGACGACCGTCATGGTGCTCCTCCTCGCCATCCTCGCGCTCCTCGTCCTCGCCGCCCCCGCGTCGGCGGGCCAGCAGGTCGACGCGGCGGTCGCCGGCCTGCGCTCGGACCCCGTCTACGTAGCCCCCGACGCGCGCAACATCCTCGACGCGGCCGGCGCCGACCGCGTCCGCCGCGCGATCCGCGACTCGGGCAACGGTCCCGTCTACGTCGCGGTGCTGCCGGCGAGCGCGCGCGACGAGGCGGGCGGGAGCACCGGCCAGCTCGTGAGCGAGATCCACAACGGCCTCGGCGAGAACGGGGCCTACGCCGTCGTCGCCGGCAACCAGTTCCGCGCGGGCAGCACGGATCTCGCGACCGGGAAGGCCGGGGACATCGCGTCCGACGCGATCAAGGCGCACGGATCGGACGTCCCGGCGACGCTTGTGGCCTGGGTGCAGGGCGTCGGCAAGGCCCGCGCCGGCGGCGGCGACTCCGGCGGCGGTGGCGGCGGTGGCGGCGGTGGCGGCGGTGGCAGCGCCGGCCTCATCGTGCTCGGCGTGCTCGCCGTGGGCGGCGGCGCGTTCGCCGTCTCGCGCTCGCGCCGGCGCCGCCGCGAGGACGCGGCGCGGATGGAGGAGCTCAAGCGCTTCGCCCGCGACGACCTGGTCGATCTCGGCGACGACGTCCGCGCCATCGACCTCGACATCGAGATGCCGAACGCCGACCCGCGGGCCCGCGAGTTCCTGGGCACCGCCCTCGCCGACTACGAGCAGGCCGAGAACGGCCTCGATCGCGCCCGCCGTCCCGAGGACCTCGCGCCCGTGACGAAGGCGCTCGAGGAGGGCCGCTGGGCCATGCAGAGCGCCAAGGCGGTCCTGGCCGGCGAGGAGCCGCCGGAGCGCCGGGCGCCCTGCTTCTTCGACCCCCGCCACGGCCCGTCGACCCGCGACGTCGAGTGGGCGCCCGACGGCGGCGCGTCGCGCCCTGTGCCCGCGTGCGAGGCCGACGCGGTCCGCGTCGAGTCCGGGCAGCCCCCGATGACCCGAGAGGTCGAGCTGGGCGGCCAGCGCATGCCCTACTGGAACGCGCCCGCCTACTACGGCCCGTGGGCGGGCGGGTACTTCGGCGGCTTCGGCCTCGGCGGCGGCCTGTTGCCCGGGCTGCTCGTCGGCACCGCGCTCGGCAGCCTCATGAGCCCGGGCATGGCGTACGGCTGGGGCGACGGTGGCTGGGGCGACGGCGACAGCGGCGGCGGCGGCGACGGTGGGGACTTCGGCGGCGGCGGCGGCGGGGACTTCGGCGGCGGCGGTGGACTCGGCGACGTCGGCGGCGGCGACTTCGGCGGCGGCGGAGACTTCGGCGGCGGTGGCGACTTCTGAGCGCCTGACGGGAAGCCGACGAGCCTAAGGCCAGGCTTAATTCGCTGCTACCATCGGACGCAATGCAGCGTCCCGGGGATGAGCTCTCTGAGCTCGAAGGTCGTCAAGAGCCCCGTCTCGTCAAGGCGCTCGAGATGGTCGCGCCCGGAACGGCGCTTCGCGAGGGGATCGACAACATCCTCCACGCGCAGACCGGCGGCCTGATCGTCATCGGCGACATCGAGGAGCTGAGCTTCCTCTTCTCGGGCGGCATCAAGCTCGACATCGACTACACGCCCGCGCTGCTCTACCAGGTGGCGAAGATGGACGGCGCGATCGTCCTGGGCGCCAACGCGACGAAGATCGCGATGGCCAACGTCCAGCTGATGCCCGACCCGACGATCCTCTCGCTCGAGACCGGCACGCGCCACCGCACGGCCGAGCGCACCTCGAAGCAGACCGACGCCCTCGTGATCGCGATCTCCCAGCGCCGGGAGGTCGTCTCGCTCTACGTCGACGGCGCGAAGTACATGCTCGAGGACATCCCGGTGGTGCTCGCCAAGGCCAACCAGGCCCTGGCCACGCTCGACAAGTACCGCACGCGCCTCGACCAGGTCTCGACCCGCCTCACCGCCCTCGAGTTCGAGGGCGGCGCCACTCTTCACGACGTGCTCACGGTGCTTCAGCGCTCCGAGCTCGTCACCCGCATGGCGGTCGAGATCGAGCGCTACATCGTCGAGCTCGGCACCGAGGGCCGGCTCATCGAGATGCAGCTCGAGGAGACCATGGTCGGGACGGCCGCCGACAAGGCGGCCCTCGTCCACGACTACCTCGCGGAGGACTCCGAGGAGGCGTTCGCCGCATCGCTGGACCAGATCGGCCGCCTGCAGCATCAGGACCTGCTCGACTTCGGCCGGCTGGCCGAGCTGCTCGGCTACGACCGCAAGGTCAACACGCTGGACTTTCCCGTCTCACCGCGCGGCTACCGGATCCTCGGGCGGATCCCCCGGCTGCAAGCTGGTCGTCCAGCAGATCGTCCGCGAGTTCGGAGGACTCGACGAGATGCC
>DATNGY010000458.1:0-2586 GCA_035605735.1 Solirubrobacteraceae bacterium | reverse complement strand
CGGCGCCGTCCACGCGATCGCCTTCGCCCCCGCCGACGCGATCGGCGGCCAGTTCATGTCGACCCCGCGCGAGAGCGCCAAAGCCGCCTTCGAGACCAGCGCCTACTCGCTGAAGGCGCTGGCCGAGGTGGTGGCGCCGCTGATGGGGGAGGAGGGCGGTGCGCTGCTCGGGCTCGACTTCGACGCCACCGTCGCCTGGCCCTCCTACGACTGGGTGGGGGTGGCGAAGGCGGCGCTCGAGTCGGTCAACCGCTACCTGGCGCGCGATCTCGGCCCGCGCGGCGTGCGCTCGAACCTCGTCGCCGCCGGCCCGCTGCAGACGGTCGCGTCCTCGAACATCGACGGCTTCGACGTCCTCGCCGACGCGTGGCAGCGCCAGGCGCCCCTCGGGTGGGACCCGTCGGACGCCGGCGCCGTCGCGGACGCCTGCCTCTTCCTGCTCTCGCCGCTCGCGCGCGCCGTCACCGGCGAGATCCTCCACGTCGACGGCGGCTTCCACGCGGTCGGGGCGCCGCCCGTGCCCGTCGAGGCCCCCGAGTAGCCGCGCGCGACGTCTTCACGGTCGGGCACTCGACGCACCCGCTCGAGGCGTTCGTCGCGCTCGTGCGCGGGGCCGGGGTGGAGGGCGTGGCCGACGTGCGGCGCCATCCCGGCTCGCGGCGGGTGCCGTGGTTCGCCGCCGGCGCGCTCGCCGCGAGCCTGCCGGCCGCCGGCCTGGCCTACGACCGCCTCCCCGAGCTCGGCGGTCGCCGTCCGCGCCGCTCCGACTCCCCCAACGGCGGCTGGGAGAACGCGGGCTTCCAGGGCTACGCCGACTGGATGGCGACCCCCGAGTTCGCGGCCGGCCTCGATCGGTTTGAGGCGCTCGCCGACGCGCGTCCGACGGCGATCATGTGCGCGGAGGGGCCGTGGTGGCGCTGCCACCGCCGCCTGATCGCCGACGCGCTGGTCGCGCGCGACCGCGCGGTCGTGCACGTGATGCCCGACGGCCGCACCGTCGCACACGAGCTGACGCCGTTCGCGGTCGTCGAGGGAAGCGAGCTCACGTACCCGCCGACCCGCCCCGCGCTCGATCTCTAGGACGATCTAGGACGCCGACGCGATCGACGCCGCGGTGTCCGCGGGCCGCGAGTAGACCGCGCGCCACCACAGCTCGGCGAGCACGCGAATCGACTCGGTGACGTCGCCCCGGCGCAGGACGAGCTCCCGCGTGATGTGGCTCTCGACCATCGCCAGCAGCGCTTGGGCGCTCAAGCGCGGGGCGATGTCATCGGGGGCGATGCCGCGCTCCTGGTCGCGCGCGATCCGCGCCTCGGCGCGCTCGACGAAGCGCATGAGGTACGGCGCCCACTCCTCGGGCAGGTGCTCGCCGCGCGCGCCCGACAGCTGCGCCGCGAGCAGGAGCACGCGCGCGTTGCGGTTGACGACGCCCATGACGCGCGCGAGCCCCGCGTAGAGCTCGCGGCGCGGGTCGCCCTCGCCGTCGAGGTAGGCGGACGCGGCGAGGTACATCTCGCTGAACGCCTGCTGGATCAGGCGGTCGACGACCGCCCGCTTGTTCGGGAAGTAGAAGTAGACCGCGGTGCGCGACACGTACGCGCGGCGGGCGATCGCCTCCATCGTGAGCGCCTCGAAGCCCTTCTCGGCCAGCGCCTCGCGGGCGGCGGCGAGGATGGCCTCTTCGGTTGCGTTGCGCGTCTGGACCGCACGCCTGGCGGCGGCGGCCGCTGGCGTCATCGCGCGCTCTCCAGCGCGAAGGCGATGCGCTCGCGGGTGTCGGAGGGGGCGACGATCTCGTCGACGAAGCCGCGCTCGGCGGCGACGCGGACGGGCAGGTGCTCGGCGGCGTAGGCGGCGGCCAGCGCGTCTGCGTCGGCGCCGGCGGCGAGCTCGCGGCGGTTGACGACCTCGACGGCCTGGCGCGAGCCCATGACGCCGATCTTGGCGTCGGGCCAGGCCAGCGTGAGGTCCGCTCCGAGGTCGCGCGAGTTCATGACGATGTGCGCTCCACCATACGCCTGGCGCAGCGTGACCGTGACACGTGGAGTCGTCGCGACCGAGAACGCCCGCAGCAGCGACGCGCCGTGGCGAATGACGCCCGCCTGCTCCTGCCCGACGCCGGGCAGGAACCCGGGGGTGTCGACGAGCACGACGAGCGGGACGCCGAAGCGGTCGCAGAGGTCGACGAACCACGCGCCCTTCTGGGAGCTCTCG
Source organism: Solirubrobacteraceae bacterium (assembly GCA_035605735.1). Classification (GTDB taxonomy): domain Bacteria; phylum Actinomycetota; class Thermoleophilia; order Solirubrobacterales; family Solirubrobacteraceae; genus JAOPZW01. Next base: position 372 of record DATNGY010000458.1, on the reverse strand, counting down.
GCGTCGAGGCACCCGCCGAGGTGACGCGGCTGGTTCGCGATGATCCCGACCGGGCTGCCCTCGATCCGGGCGAAGCCGGTGACGAGGTTGCGCGCCCAGCGCGGCCCGAGCTCGAGCAGCTCGCCGCCGTCGAGGAGCCGCGCGGCGACGTCGCGCACGTCGTAGACCTCGCGCGCGCGCGTCGGGAGCACGGCCTCGGGGTCGCCGGGCTCGGGGTCGTCGGGCGGGTGCAGGGGGAGCGGGCCGCCGGCCGTCGAGGGCAGGTGCGAGAGCGCGGCGCGGACGAGCTCGGCGGCGTGGACGTCGTGGTCGGCGGCGAGGTGGGCGACGCCGTTGCGCCCGTGGACCTTCGGCCCACCGAGCTCCGTGGCG